>CAZPQP010000079.1:7409-8891 GCA_964588635.1 uncultured Bifidobacterium sp. | reverse complement strand
CCGTCGTGGCGGGCGCTCGCGATCATCAGCGCCTCGCTCATGCCGTAGCGCTCGACGATCTGCTGGCCGGTGGCGGCGGTGTACGCCTCGTGGACGCGGGCGGGCAGCGCGGCGGAGCCGGACACGATCAGCCGCGCCCTGCGCAGGGCGTCGGCGACGGCCGGGTCCTCCTCGGCGGCGGCGAGCAGACGCCCGTGCATGGTCGGCACGGCGAACAGCATCGTCGCGTCGTCGGCGAGCGCGGCGGCGATCGCCTCGGGCGAGAAGCGGCCCACGTGGCGCACACCGCCGCCGAGCCGGAGCGGGCCGACGGTGCCGAGGACGAGCCCGTGCACGTGGAAGAGCGGCAGCGCCTGGGCGACGACGTCGTCGGCCGTCCAGGCCCAGGCGTCGGCGAGCGCGTCGAGATTGGCGGCCACGGCGCGACGGGACATCACGACGCCCTTGGGGGCGCCCGTTGTGCCGGACGTGTAGACGATCAGCGCGGCCGCGTCGGGCGAGATGTCGATTGCGGGCAGCGGTGCGCGCGCGGCGGGATCCACGATGATGCGCGGCAGCGCCGCGAGCGTCGGCGGCAGCTCGGCGGCAGCCGAGGCGAGCACCGCCTCGGGACGGCTGTCACCTGTCTCGTGCGCCAGCTCGCGGTCGCCCGACGCCGGATTGATCGGCACCACCGTCACGCCCGCGACGAGCGCGCCCGCGATACCGAGCCCGGTCGCCAGCTCCGACGTGCACCAGAGCGCCACGCGACCGCGCCCGTGCAGCGAGGCGGCGACGGCGCCGACGGCACCGACGAGGTCCTCGCCGTCGAGGCGCTCACCGCTGATCTCGAGCGAGGCGTGGGCGAGTCCGGGCAGCAGGCTGATCGTCACGCGCGGCAGTCTATCCGGCGGCTATCGTCCGCGGCATGATCTGCAGTCGGTCCGGCCAGGGGTGGGAGCTGGTGCGCCAGCCCGATCACGGCGTGCTCGCCTGCGCGCTGTTCGATGCGATCGCCGAGGCGCCGCGCGGCCCGCTGGAGGGCTTTCGTCTGGCCGTCGCCCATCACGACGACGGCTGGGCCGAGCGCGATCGCGGGCCACGCACCGGCGACGGCGAAGGCCCCGAATCGTTCCTCGAGCTGTCGCTGCCCGAGCACCTCGAGGTCTCCGGGGAGTCCGTCCGGCTCGCGGGCGACCTGCATCCCTACGCCGAGGCGATCGTGGCTCTGCACGGCGCCTGGCTCCACGGTGCGCGCATCGTGCAGGATCCCGACCTCGCCGAGCAGCGCGACGCGGTGATCGGCGCGTGGCGGGCGCTCGCCGAGCAGCGCGCGGACGAGCTCGGCGTCGCGCCCGCCGATCTGCATCACGATCAGCGGCTCTGCGCGATGGTCGACTTCATGTCGCTGTGGCTCTGCGGCTGGCCGGAGGGCGACGAGCTCGCGCTCGAGCGTCCGAGCGGCGAGGACGCCGACGTCGAGCGCGACGGCGATGTCGTGCG
>CAZPQP010000079.1:0-7309 GCA_964588635.1 uncultured Bifidobacterium sp. | reverse complement strand
CTACAGCCCCCAGAGGTGCATCGTCGCGACGCCGCGGTAGGGGCGCCAGGCCTCGCCGCGGCGGCGGGCCTCGGCCTCGGTCGGGCGCCTGCCGCTCGGATCGGCGAGGGCGATGAGGACGCCGAGGTCGGCCGCCGGGAACGCGTCGAGGTCGCGGATCGCGCGCATGCGCACGTACATGGCCGTCCACGGACCGATGCCCTTGAGCGCGACGAGTGCGGTCTGCGCCGCCTCGGGGTCGGCAGCGGGGGAGAGGTCGACGCCACCGGACGCGACCAGTTCGGCGAGCGCACGGAGCGCATCGCGACGCGCGTTCGGCAGCCCGAGCCCATCGAGGTCGCCCGCGGCGACGATTGCCGCCTCCGGGAAGACGATGCCGCCATCCGGGAGCCGCCGCCCGTGGCGCTCGGCGAGGCGCATGGTCAACGTGCGCGCCGCGGCGACGGAGACGAGCTGACCGAGGACCGCGCGGGCGCACATCTCCCATGCGTCCCACGAGCCGGGCATGCGCAGGCCCGGACGCTCCGCGACGCGCGGACCGAGCACGGGATCGTCGGCGAACGCCGCGAGCCACGGCCGCGGGTCGTCGTCGAGGCCGAGCAGGTGCCGCACGCGCGGCCGGGCCGCCGCGAGGGCGCTCTCGCTCCACGCCGATACCTCGACGCCCGTCGTACCCGCCGCGCGCAGCACGATACGGCCGGTCCCACGACCGAGCGCCGCCGTGCGCGTGTAGGTGGTGCCGTCCCACTCGTCGATGCCGACGACGGTCCGCTGCCCGAGCCACGCGAGCGTGCCCGGGACGTCGATCGGCGAGCGGCCGCGCTCCGTCGCCGTTACGCGAGCCACGACCCCTCGCGGCGCTCGAGCGCGTCGATCAGACGGCGGCGGGTGCGGAGCGCCAGTTCCGAGTCGTCGCCGGACCGCGCGGCGAGCCACGCGACGGAGAGCAGTTCGCGCACGTGGATCGCGGAGGCCAGCGCACGGCGATCGACGGCGCCGTCGGCGGACTCGTAGCCGGCGAGGAACGATGGGAACCGCGACGGCGGCGTGCCGAGGCGCCGCTCGACCACCTCGAGCGGCGCGAGGTCATAGACGGCGGGGCCCATGGACAGGAATTCGGGATCGATCAGCACCCACCAGTCGGTGCGGGCCGGCCACCAGTTGCCGAGGTGCGCATCGCCGTGGATCACCGTCTGCGGCCCCGCCACCTCCGGCCAGGCGGAATCGATCGCCGTCAGCAGGCGGCCGCGTTCATCCGCGGTGAAGACGGCGGCGGCACGATCGAGCCAGCGCGCCGCGAGCGCCTGCGGATCGAACGCGGGCAGGTCGAGGCCGCGCTCGAGCGCGGCACGACCGCGGGCGTGCAGGCCGGCCAGGCAGGCGCCGGCGATGCCGAGATCGCGATGCGCATCGCCGTCCGGCGTGATGCGCGGATACGCCACGATGAGCGCGCCGTCAAGCTCGACGGCCTCGCCCAGCGGCTCGAGCACGTGCCCGTCGAGCTCGGAGATCGCGGCCAGCACACGGCGGGCGTTCGCGTCGGCGCCGGGAATGACGCGCGCGACCCGCGCGTCATCGACCTGCACGGTGATGGCATCCGCGGCGCGCAGCACCTGCGCCTCGGCCGGATTCGCGCCGAGCGCGGCGCAGGCGATGGCGACCGCCTGCTCGGGCGTCACGACTCGAGCGAGCTGATCGCGTCCTCGACCAGCGAGAGCGCGTCCTCGACCGTATCGGGGACCGGCTGCTCGGTCTGGCGCAGCAGCGTCACGCACTGCCGGAGGGCATGATCCGCACCGCGGAGGTGCTGCAGCGCGGTGACGAGCTCCTGGGCTGCCGGTGTCATCTCGCTGCTCACGTCACCACTCCTCGTTGCCCTCGAGGATCGCCGCGGCCTCGCGCCACGGTGCCTCCTCACGGCGGATCAGATCGGGATACGTCCCGCGGTCGTGCACGAGCTCGAGCGTGAGCAGCTGCAGGGCGATCGCCGAGGCGGTCAGGGCGCTGGTCGTGGGCGTCAGCTTCGCGGCGTGGGGGAGCGTCATGCGCCCCGCATTCGTGAGCTCGCGACCCCAGCTGCCCTCGACGGCGGGGACGAGGATCGCGGCGCACGGCATCCCGACGTGGCGCGACGCGCGCAGCAGCAGCCGGCCGCGATCGGTACGGCGGGCACGACCCCGATGCTCGGTCGCGATCACGACCAGGCCGGTTCGCTCGTCGCAGGCGGGCAGGTGGCCGTGGCCGAACGTCTCGAGCTCGCGCGCGGCGGAGGGGAGGTGCAGCCCCTCCTCGACCTTCAGCACGAGCTCGTCCGCGGTGATGCGGTCGTAGCCGCCGCCCACCACGATCAGGCGCTCGATGCCGCGGAAGCTCTTGGCGATCTCGGTGGCCTGCTGCTTGAGGCCGCGGCACTCGTCGAGGTGCTGCTGGAGCGCTGCGCCGTCGAGCTCCTTGCCGGATACGTGGCCGGCGACCAGCGCGCCGGCGACCATCGGCGACAGGTAGCCGACGGTATGGCACCAGCCCTTGTCGTCGGCAGGCGTCGTGAGCACGATGTCGGCGAACTCGGAGCAGACGCCATCGGCCTTGGCGGTGATCAGCGCGGTGGTCTGGCCGGCCTCGCGCGCGGCCTTGAGCGCCAGCAGCGTGGCGCGCGTGCCGCCCTCGTGCGAGATGCCGATCGTGAGGCCTGCGGGGGCCGTGTCGATCGAGGCCTCGAGCGACTCGCGGCCGATGACGCGCACGCCGCGATGGCCGAGCGCCTCGTCGAGCTGCACCGCGACGCTGCGGGCCGCGTGCTCGCTCGTGCCGCAGCCGGCGACGGTGATCGCGGTGCCGGCGGCATGCGCCTCCTTCACCTTCTTGGCGATACGGGCTGCGGTCTGGCCGAGCTTCTTGTTGGATGCGATCCGCGCGGCGAGCGCCGGTTCGGAGTCGATCATCTCCTCCATCAGCCACGGGCGCTCGGAGCGCAGCTCGGGGAACCAATCCTCATGCCACTGCGGGGTGCTCATGCAGGCGAGTCTACGGCAGACGGCCGTCGTCGCATGGATTCGTCGCCATTTCGCAACGTGGTAGGCTCGCCGACCATGAGCGAGCGCATCTGCGGGGTGGACCTCGGCGGCACGAAGATCGAGGTCGTCGTCGTCAACGCGGAGCGCAAGCTGCGCGGACAGTGCCGCGTGCCGACGCCGCAGGACGGCGGCCCGCAGAGCGTCGTCGACGCGATCGTGGGCGCCGTGCAGGCGGCGTGCGACGACGCCGGCTGCGCGACCAAGGCCCTGAAGGGGATCGGCATCGGCGCCCCGGGCGCGGTCAACGCCGACCGCGGCCTGCTCTCGCACGCGCCGAACCTGTCCGGCTTCGTCGACGCGTTCCCGCTCGCCGAGGCCGTCGGCAGCGCCTGCGGGGCGAAGGTGAAGCTCGGCAACGACGTCGGTGTGGCGGTGCTCGGCGAGCTCGAGCTCGGCGCGGGGCGGAAGCTCCAGAGCTTCGTCGGCATCTGGTGGGGCACGGGCGTCGGCAGCGGCATCGTCCTGCAGCGGCGGATGTGGCACGGCCGTGGCGCCGCGGGCGAGCTCGGCCACACCGTCATCCAGCGCGGCGGGCTGGCCGAGCCGAACGGCATGGTCGGCACGATGGAAGCCTACGCCGGACGCCGCAACATGGAGACGCGCGCCCGCGAGGCCGTCGCGGGCGGGGAGCAGTCGGTCCTCTTCGAGCTGATGGAGGCGGCAGGCAAGGAGCGGCTGTCGTCGAGCATCTGGAGCAAGGCGCTCGCGCAGGGCGACCCGCTCGCGACCCAGCTGATCGGCGAGGGCGTCGACGCGATCGCCGCCGCGGCCGCGAACGCGGTCAACATCCTCGACGTCGAGGCGATCATCCTCGGCGGCGGGCTCGGCACGCGCTTCGGCCAGCCGATGGCCGACCGCATCGGTGCGGCGATGCGGCCGTATCTGTTCCAGCCGGACAAGGCGCCGCCGGTGGTCACCGCGGCCCTCGGCGACAAGGGCGGGGCGATCGGCGCCACGCTGCTCGTCGGCGCCAGGCGCTAGACGATCGCCGCTTCGCCGTTTCGCGCGGATTTGCCCTACTCTGAGCCAATGCACGCGCCCCGTCAGCTCTCCCGCCTCACCGCCCTCCTGATCAGTCTCGTCGCCTTCGCGATCGCGATCCCGACCGCGTCGGCCGCGCCGATCACCGTCAACGTCGGTGCCGCGCTGTCGCTCACGGGCGACGCCGCCGCGTACGGCATCAGCTCGCGCAAGGGCATCGACATGGCCGCCAAGGAGATCAACGGCGGCGCCATCTCGGGCGTCAAGGTGAACGTCAAGACGATCGACGACCTCAGCACGACGGCCGGTGCCGCCGCCGCGTACGGCGTCTTCTTCCGCGACGGCGTGTCCACGATCATGGGGCCGACGCTGTCGAACGTCGCGCTCGACGTCGATCCGTTCGCCCAGGCGGCCCGCATCCCCGTGATGGGCATCTCGAACACGCAGCCCGGTATCACCGAGATCGGCAACTTCATCTTCCGTCCGGCGCTGACGGAGGCGTACGTGCTGCCGCAGGTCGTGAAGACGGTCGCGACATCGAGTCTGCTGCCGAAGACCGCCGTGGTCATCCAGGGCAGTGACACCTTCTCCGTCACGTCCGGTCCGCTGCTCGCCACCGCGCTGACGTCCAACGGGATCACGGTCAAGAAGACCGAGCTCGTGCCGGCCGGCACCACCGACTTCAACGCGATCGCCGCCGACGTCAAGGCCAACGATCCCGACATCGTCGCCATCAGCGCGCTCGCCCCGGAGGGTGTGCCGCTGCTGCAGGCGCTGCGCAATGCGGGCTACAAGAAGGCGATCATCGGCTCCAACGGCCTCAACTCCGGTGCCGTCATCAAGGGCGCCGGCGCCGCGGCCAACGGCCTGATCGTCGGCACGGCGTGGGCATCGTGGAACCAGACCCCCGCCAACAAGACCTTCATCAAGGCCTTCAAGAAGGCCTACAAGAGCACGCCGGACGCGTTCGCCGCGACGGCCTACGCCTACACGTACGTGGCCGCGACCGCCGCCAAGAACGGCAAGGCGGCGACGCAGGACGCCATGGCCACGCAGCTCGCGGCGATCAAGAACGTCAAGACGCTGCTCGGCAACTTCTCGTTCGACGTCAACCGCAACGGCGTCTCGCCGGTGCTGGTGCAGCAGGTCAAGGGCGGCAAGTTCGGCGCCTTCAAGACGACGTAGGCGGAGGCGCAGCCCGCGCTGCCCGATTGCAACATCTGTGCACGGCCGTTCTGGTACCGTCCTGCCCGTGGCCGCAGTCGAGGAGCGCAAGCAGGGATCCAAGGGCGCGTGGGCCGGCGTCGTCGTGATCCTGGTCGTCGCGTGGCTGTTCCTGCTGCTCGGCGTCCTCGGCATCTACCTGCATCGCACGCTCTACAACCAGCAGGTCTTCACCGAGCGCATGACGTCGGTGCTCGAGCAGCCCGCCACGCAGACGGCGATCGCCACCGAGCTGACCGACGTGGTCATCAAGGAGGTCCCGAAGGCCGTCATCGCCCGCCCGATCATCCAGTCGGCAGCCGAGACGGTCGTCGCCGAGCCGGCCTTCACCACGATCATCGTCACCGCGCTCGGCAAGCTCCACCAGGCGCTGCTCAACCCGGAGACCGCAAGCCTGGTCTTCAAGGTCGAGGGCCTGCCGCAGCTGCTTCAGCAGACCATCCAGCCGTATGACGCCGAGATCGCCGCGAAGGTCGGCGAGGCGGCTTCGACGGAGCTCGCCAAGCTGCCGAACCTCGGCGCCGCCTTCCGCCTGATCCAGCTCGGTGCCGATCTCGGGCCGGTCTCCTACATCGTCGTGCTGCTCGGCCTCGTGCTGCTGGTCGTCGCGGCGCTGATCGCGCCGGTGCGCCGCAAGGGCGTCATCGCCGGCTGCCTCGCCTTCGGCATCACCGGCATCACCCTCGCCATCGTGCTGAATCTGGTCGATTGGGGTCTCGGCTCGGCCACGGCCAACGACTTCGTGCTCAACCAGGCTGCCCAGGGCATCTTCGATGGCCTGTTCGGCGACCTCATCCACATCTCCCGCGTCATCGCCATCGTCGGCGTGATCGCCGCCGTCCTCGTCTGGTCCCTGCGCTGGACCGCGCCGCTCGCGACGAGCGCGGCCGACAAGGCGCTCGACTCCGACGCGGCCGCCGCGGCCGGTGGTCGCAAGCTCGAGGTGATGGACGTGCTGGGCGTCGCGAAGGCGTGGGGCAGCAAGGCCATCACGCCGGCCGAATCGACCTGGGGCAAGGTCCTGCAGCTCGTCGGCATCCTCGCGATCGCGCTCCTGATCCTCTTCAAGTGGAACCTGATCGTCGATCTCTTCATCCTCGTGGTCGCGGTGCTTCTGCTGGCGCTCGCGGCGAATCGGCTGATGATCCTGATCCTCGGTCGGCGTGCGCACCGTGCCGAGAGCGGCGCCGCCGCACCGTCCGGCGACTGACGCAGCAGCGGTTGGGCGGGGATCCCCCCGGAATCCCGATCGCGGCATGGCGTCGCGGGTTTCACGGTGCTAGGGTGATCGCGTTGGTCGTTACCCGGAGGAGAGGCCGTCATGGCATCGGATGAGAACAGCACTGTCGTGACGGCCGACGCCGCCAAGGCGGAGGAGGAGCGCAAGCAGCGCCTGCTCGACCGCACCGAGATCGTGCTCGCGATCCTGCTCGGCGTCGCGGCGATCCTCACGGCGTGGTCCACGTTCCAGAGCGCCCAGCTCGGCTCGGCCATGACGGCGGCCTACAGCGAGGGCATCCGCGTGTCGGACGCCGCGTCGCAGGCCTTCAACGACGCGTCGGCAGCGGACGTCGCCGATCAGGCGCTCTTCCTCGAGTTCGCCAAGTCCGCGCAGGCCGGCGACGAGGCCACGGCCGCATACATCCACGACTCGCTGATGTCGGAGGACCTTGCCGCCGCTGTCGACTGGTGGAGCGAGCAGCCCGATTCGGCCGGCTACGACACGCCGTTCACCGAGGACAACCCGAACTGGTCCACGGCCCTGTTCGACGATGCCGCGGCACTCGACGCCGACGCGCAGGCGAAGTTCGACGAGGCGAAGGACAAGGACGCCATCGGCAGCGACTTCGACATCCTGGCGATCATCATCGCCCTCGCCCTGTTCCTCTTCGGCGTCGCCAGCCTCGTCCGGCAGGAGCGCATCAAGATCGGACTCGGGGCCGTCGGCGGCGTGATCCTGCTCTTCTCGATCATCCGCCTGCTCCAGCTCGGCAACCCTGCGGGCGTCTCGCTCGGCATGCTCTTCTAGG
>CAZPQP010000078.1:0-8978 GCA_964588635.1 uncultured Bifidobacterium sp. | reverse complement strand
AATCTGGATCCGGATCCAGATTGGTCGGTTTCGTGCCAATTTGGATCCGGATCCAGATTGGTCGAAAACGTGCACGTTTTCGGCGGGATCCGGATCCGACCGTACCGCCGTCGGCGGCACTGACCTACCCTGCCTCCGTGGCCACCATGCACCTCGCAGGCGTGACGAAGTCGTACGGCGATCGCACGCTGCTCGACGACGTCTCGCTGCGCGTCAGCACCGGTCAGCGCCTCTGCCTGGTCGGTCGGAATGGCGTCGGCAAGACCACGCTGCTGCGCATCATCGCCGGCGAGGTCGCGCCCGACAGCGGCGAGGTCGGCATCCCGCGCGGCTGGCGCGTCGCGCTGCACGACCAGCGTCCGCCTCGCGCCGATGGCCGCACGCTCGGCGTCTATGTGGCCGAGCTGCTCGGCGACGTCGAGGCGATCGAGCGGCGCCTCGCCGAGCTCGAGCAGGCGATGGCAGGCGGCGATCACTCCGACGCGACGATGCACGCGTACTCGACGACCCAGGCCGAGTTCGATCAGGTCGGCGGCTACACGTGGCGCGTCCACGTCGAATCGGTGCTGCGCGGCCTCGGGTTCGAGGACAGCGACATGGAGCGCGAGCTCTCGACCTTCTCCGGCGGCGAGCTCACGCGCGCCGCACTCGCGCGCACGCTGTCGGCCAAGCCCGACGTGCTGCTGCTCGACGAGCCGACCAACCACCTCGACCTGAAGAACCTCGAGTGGCTCGAGAACGAGCTTGCCGACTTCCCCGGCGCCGTCCTCGTGGTCTCGCACGACCGCTGGTTCCTCGAGGCCGTCGCGACCGGCGTCGTCGAGCTGGGCCGCGGACGCGCCCGGAACTACAACATGAAGTACTCCGCGTACCGCAGGGAGCGCATCCTCGAGGAGACGCAGGCGATCGAGCAGTACGAGCGCCAGCAGGAGGAGATCAAGCGCCTCGAGGGCTTCATCAGCCGCTTCGGCGCCGGCACGCGCGCCCGTCAGGCGAAGTCGCTCGGCAAGCGACTCGACAAGATCGAGCGCGTCCACATGCCGCAGCGCGAGGCGCAGCTCAAGTTCGGCTTCCCGAAGACGCTCAAGCCGAGCCGCGACGTGCTCGAGGTGAAGGACCTGACGCTGACGGCGGGCGACCGCACGCTCTTCGAGGGCGGCTCCTTCGTGCTGGAACGCGGCCGGCGGATGGCGGTGATCGGCCCCAACGGCTCGGGCAAGACGTCGCTGATCGAGACGCTGATCGGCGAGCGCCAGCCCGCCAAGGGTGCAATCAAGCTCGGCTACAACGCGGAGATCGCGTACTTCTCGCAGCACGCCGACGATCTGCCGGCGAACGCGACGGTGCTCGAGGCGATGAGCGCCGGCAGCCCGCTCGGCACGACCGACTGCCGCACGCTGCTCGGCCGCTTCATGTTCCCCGGCAGCGAGGTCGAGAAGAAGGTCGAGGTGCTATCCGGTGGCGAGCGCCGCCGGCTGCTGCTCGCCAAGATGGTCGCGACCGGCGCCAACGTGCTGGTGCTCGACGAGCCGACCAACCACCTCGACGTCGAGGCCTGCGAGGCGCTCGAGGCCGCGCTCGACGCCTACGACGGCGCGATCCTGCTGGTCTCGCACGACCGTGCACTGATCGACGCGATCGCCGAGGAGACGCTGTCGATCGAGGGCGGCACGCTGGTGCGCCGCGACGGCGACTACGAGGACTTCCTCGCCGCGACGGATGGCGGCGTGCGCGAGAAGACCGTCAAGAAGACGAACGCGCCGACCACGGCGACCAAGGCGAAGAAGGCCAAGGGCCCGACGAAGCTCACGCCGGAGCAGCAGCGCGTGCGCGAGCTCGAGGCGGAGATCGCGGCCAAGGAGGAGACGATCGCGGCACTCGAGGCCGAGCTCGCCGACGCGAGCGTCCGCGCCGATCATCAGCTGTTCGGCCAGACCGCCAAGGCGCACAGCCAGCGGCAGGAGGAGCTGCGCCAGCTGATGAAGGAGTGGGAAGCCGCAGAGATCGCTGCGGCCTCCTCGGTGAGCGGGTAGCATCCGAGCCATGCGACAGATCGTCGATCGACTCCAGGAGAGCGCGTTCAAGGTCTCCGAGCAGGGCCAGCGGCTGATCCGCGCCGAGATCGCGCTCGCCCAGGCCGAGGTCAAGGCCAAGGCGCAGCAGGCGGCGCCCGGCGTCGGCCTCCTCGTGTTCGCCGGCGCGCTCGCCTTCCTCTCGCTCTTCGCCGTGATGATCTGCATCATCTGGGCCCTCGCGAACGTCGTCGCGATCTGGCTCGCCGCGCTGATCACCGCCGTCGGCTTCCTCGTCCTCGCCGCGCTGTGCGGCTTCGTCGGCAAGACGATCCTCCAGAAGGTCGGCCCGCCGATTCCGGAGACCGCGCTTGGCATCGCCAAGGGCACCCCGGCCGAGCTCGGCATCGTGCCGCCCGGCACCGAGGACACGACGCTGCAGGGAGAGCGCTGATGCGCGAGAACAAGACCATCGCCGCCGCACGCGCCGAGGCCGAGGCCGCGCAGGCCGGCTTCGTCGAGGCCGTCGGCAATCTCGGCTCGTCTGCGGACACCGCGCGCATGGAGGCCACCGCCTCCGCCAAGCGCATCGCCCCGATCGCGATCGCCGCGGCCGGCGCCCTCGTGCTCGTCGGCGTGATCCGCAAGCTGCGCTAGCCGGCCCTCAGCCCGACACGAAGACGGCGGAGCCCTCGGCGCGGACGGTCGGAATCAGCGCGTGGGCGGAGGGGCGAGCAGCGCCGTGCCGGCGTCGATCGGGTCGGCGCCCTCGGGCTGGAACGCCGGCCAGACGAGCGTGCCGCGGCGCTTGCCGGTCGGGCTGACCGCGAACGTGATGCCCTGCGGTGCGGCGAAGGTGGCAAGCACCGCACCATCGTCGCCGAGCAGCGTCGCCTTCCCACCGAGCGTCGCGGGCTCGCCGGAGGCCGGGATGGGCGCGTGCGGTGCGAGGACGAGCGTGCGCCCACCCGACACGGGGATGGTGGCCGATTCGACGAAGAACCGTCCGCGGGCGTCCGCGCCGATCGCGACGCGGCGTCCCCCGCCGGCGAGCAACGGCGGCATCGCCACGGGCGCCGACGCCACCGGCACGACACGCGCATCGCGCTGATCGAAGTTGCCGTTGCGCGCGGGCACCCGCCCGCGGGCGCGGACGCGCTCGTCGACGAGCACGAGGGTGCGCAGCACGCCGTCGGCCGAGGCCGTCTCGACGGCCTTGCCCTGCCGGGCGTTGAGCGTGACCACGTAGAGCGCGGCGGTCGCGCCAGCCGTGGGCAGCGACCACGAGGCGGTGCCGCCGGCGATCGAGAAGTTGCGGTCGCCGACGAACCGCGAGAGGATCACGGTCGTGGTGCCGACGCCATGCGCACCGACGGCGACGTCGCCGAGTGCGGCATGGCGGACGACCACGGCAACGGCAACGCGGCCGGAATCGTCGGCCCGCACCACCCGCACGGAGTCGATGCGCGGCTTGCCGACGGTCGCCGCGGGGGCCTTGGCGCCGAGCGCCGTGGCCGGGACGAGCAGGCCGAGCGCGGCCAGGCAGATGCAGAGGAGGCGTCGCGGCATGGTCCCAGTCTGCGCGAGGTTCGCCGTCGAAGAGCGGAATCCCCCGGGCGGAATGCCGCCGCATCACCGCGCGTTGGACAGGGAGCGCGCACCCACGCCGCCCCGCTCCCGAAAGCCTCCATGCGCACCACCCCTCCCATCGACGCCCGCACCCGTCTCGGCGCGGTGCGCCTCGTCGTCGCCGAGCTCGATCGCTCCGTCCCCTTCTACGAGCGGGCCATCGGCCTGCGCGTGCAGGAGCGTGGCGACGGCCACGCGGTGCTCGGGGTCGGGGGCGAGGCGCTGGTCGAGCTGATCGAGGAGCCCGGCGCGGCACCCGTCGATCGCAGCACGGGACTGTTCCATCTGGCGCTGCTCCTCCCCACCCGCATCGATCTCGCCGCCTGGGTCCAGCATGCGATCGACGACCGCATCCCCGTCGAGGGCGCCAGCGATCATGTCGTCAGCGAGGCGATCTACCTGAGCGACCCCGACGGCCACGGCATCGAAATCTACGCCGATCGCGGCCGTCACGTGTGGGAGGACAAGGTGCAGGAGCTGATGACCACGCTCGCCCTCGATCTGCCGAGCCTGCTCGCCGAGGTCGATCCCGCCGATCCCACCCCGTATCCCGGCATGCCCGCCGGCACGACGATGGGGCACGTGCACCTCAAGGTGGCGGAGATCCCCGCCACGATCGCATGGTTCCGCGACGTCCTCGGCTTCGAGCTGATGGCGACGTACGGTCCGCAGGCCGCGTTCCTCGGGGCCAACGGCTACCACCATCACATCGGCGCGAACACGTGGATGAGCGGTGGCCACGGACCGAGCGGCCCGGGCACGGCGCGCCTCGGCCACGTCACCGTGGTGCTGCCCGATGCCGCTGCGCGCGAGCGCGTGCTCGAGCAGATCCGGGGCGCCGGCGGCGAGCCCGTCGAGCTCGACGATGCATGGCAGGTGGCCGATCCGTCCGGCAACGCCGTGCGGCTCGTCGTCGGCTAGCGCCTCAGGAGGAGCGGCCAGAGTCGACCACCGACGGCGACGCCGCAGCGGACCGCGACCGACGGCCAGTGGCTCGTCATCGGCTCCTCGGAGTCGTCCGTCATCGCGCGGCGGGTCGCACAGGCCGGTCGCTGCCTGGCCGCCTGGGCGGCCAGTGATCCCCCGCGCCGCGTACCCTGTGGCCATGCGCCACCTCCGTGGACTCTCGCTGCTCGACGGCGTCCTGCTGCTCGCCGCGCTGACGGCGACGTGGCAGAAGATGTCGTGGAACGCGGCGGGCCGCGTGACGCTGGTCGACCTCCTGCAGCTCCTGTTCATCGGGCTGTTCGTGCTCGACCGGATCGTCCGCCGGGATGCGCGCCTGTCGTCGGCGTCCACCGTGGTCGGCGGGTTCGTGCTGCTGCTCCTGAGCGTGCACCTCTGCGGGCTCCTCGGCCTCGACACGACACAGGCCGTCGATCAGTGGACGAAGGGCATCATCAAGTGGCTGATCTTCGCCACCTTCCTGCTCTGCGCGATCGCGCACGTCGCGCGCCGCGGGGAACGGCTGTGGTGGCTGCTCGCCGGCGCGTTCACCGTCGGCGTGACGCTCAGCGCCGCCTACGGGCTGCTGCAGACCGCTGTGCGCTCGACAACCGGCATCGAGCTCGACGCGATCTTCCTGAAGCCGATCTTCCCCGGTGCCCGCGCCCTCGGCGCGAACCTCTACGGCGTCGTCTCGACGTACGACCAGTACGGCGTGACCGGCCAGGCCAACGTCTACCGCCTGACCGGCCTCTCCGAGGACCCCAACCACCTCGGGCTGATGACCGCCCTGCCCCTCCTGTTCCTGACCGCACTGATCGTCGGCGCACGCGATGGCTTCGTCGCGCGCCACCGCTGGCTCCTGTCGGGCATGGCCGGCATCCTGCTCGTCGCCCTGCTGCTGACCCAATCGCGCAGCGCGCTGCTCGGTATCGGCATCGGCGTGCTGATGCTGCTCGGCTGGTACCGCAAGCGCTTCTTCAACCGCCAGGTCGTGACGGCGCTGGTGGTGCTCGGCGCGCTCGCCCTCGTCGTCGGGTCGGTCAAGACGACGCAGCTCAAGCAGATCATCGAGTCGCGCACGCAGACCGGCGACCGCTCGTCGCAGGCGCACGTCGAGTTCTACGGCCTGATCGTGCCCGTGCTCGAGGAATCGCCGCTGTTCGGCATCGGCGTCAACAACTTCGCCGTCTACTACCAGTTCCAGACGGGGCGGGCCGACTTCGGTCCGCACTCGTTCTACGTCGCCACCCTCACGGAGATGGGCATCGTCGGCGCGATCGTCTGGGCGCTGTTCCTGCTCTGGGTGGGCAGCCGCCTGCGGGTGCTGCTGCGCGCCGGGCGCGCACGCTCCCAGCTCGACAGCGACCCGATGCTCAGCGCCGTCGCGCGCGGCCTTGCCGCCGGGTTCGTCGCGACGCTCGTCGGCAACATCTTCTACCTGACGATGATCTTCAGCGCCTTCTACGTGATCCTGCTGCTGATCCTCGCCGCGCCGGCGGCGTTCGGCATCGAACGCGTCCTGGCCCGCAGGGCCGCTGCGACCGCCCCGTCGCCCGTGGCCTGACCTATACCCTTCACGACTGTGAGCCTCCTCGCCGTCATCGGCTGGGTCGCGCTGGCGTTGATCCTCTGGACCCACGTCGGATACCCGATCCTCGCGTTCGTCTGGTCCAAGCTCCTGCCTCGGCGGATCGAGCAGGCCGACGTGGAGCCGTTCGTCGCGCTGATCATCGCCGCGCACAACGAGGCCGACGTGATCGAGGCGAAGATCGAGAACGCGCTGGCGCTCGACTACCCGAGCGAGCGCCTGCGCATCATCGTCACCTCGGATGCCTCCAACGACGGCACCGATGAGCTCGTCGAGCGCTACGCGAGCCAGGGCGTCGAGCTGGTCCGCGCCGAGCGCGGCGGCAAGGTCAACGCGCAGGACACCGCGGTGCGCGCGATCGGCGACTGGCCCGACGTGATCGCCTTCAGCGACGCCAACTGCGCGTGGGAGCACGATGCGCTGCGACGCCTCGTGCGGCCGTTCGCCGACGAGCGCGTCGCGTACGTGTGCGGCCGGCTGTCGCTGCGCAAGGCCGACGGCACCAACCGCGAGGGCGCGTACTGGCGCTTCGAGGTCGCGCTGCGCGGCTGGGAGGCCAAGATGCACTCCGTCACGGGCGGCAACGGTTCGATCTACGCCGTGCGGCGTGACACGTACGCGTTCGTCGATCCGCGCTTCGGCCACGACCTCTCGTTCCCGTACCTGATGGTCAAGCACGGCTGGATCGCGACCTACGTCCCCGATGCCGTCGCCTCGGAGAAGCCGACCACGAACCTCGGCGACGAGTTCCGCCGCAAGGTCCGCATGTTCGGCCACTGCTGGCTGCTCGTCTTCTACGGCCGCATGTTCTCGCTGCTGCGGATGGGGCCCGTGTACTGGCTCGAGATGATCTCGCATCGCCTGCTGCGCTACGCGAGCGGACTCCTCCACGTCGTGCTGCTGCTGCTCAGCGTGCTGCTCGCGTTCACCACCGGCGGCAGCTGGTGGCTGATCCTGCTCGCACAGCTGCTCGTGATCGCGATGGCGCTCGTCTCGGCGAAGACGGCCGCGCGCTTCACGCCGTTCGCGCTCGCGCAGTACTACGTGCTCGTCACGCTGGCCACGCTGATCGCCTTCTACGAGGCGCTCTTCAAGGGCATCGAGCCGGTCTGGGAGCGCCCGGAGGGCACGCGGTGAGGGGCTGGGAGCGCGTCGCCAAGCGCGCGCTGGACGTGACCGGCGCCGTCGTCGGCCTGACGCTGTCGGCCCCGGTGATCGGCGTCGCCGCCGCGCTGATCAAGCGCGAGGACGGCGGTCCCGTCTTCTTCCGCCAGGAGCGCGTCGGCCTGCACGGCGCATCGTTCGAGGTGCTCAAGCTGCGCACGATGGTGGTCAACGCCGAGGCGCAGGGCGCCGGCTACGCCGTCGATGCCGGCGATTCGCGGATCCTGAAGATCGGCGATCTGCTGCGCAAGACGTCGATCGACGAGCTCCCGCAGTTCTGGAACATCCTGACCGGCGAGATGAGCCTCGTCGGCCCCCGCCCGACGCTGCGCTATCAGGTCGACCAGTACACCCCGCATCAGGCGCGCCGGCTGGACGTCAAGCCGGGCGTGACCGGCTGGGCGCAGATCCAC
This sequence comes from uncultured Bifidobacterium sp., assembly GCA_964588635.1. Taxonomy (GTDB): domain Bacteria; phylum Actinomycetota; class Thermoleophilia; order Gaiellales; family F1-60-MAGs149; genus F1-60-MAGs149. The sequence goes on along the minus strand of CAZPQP010000078.1, from coordinate 1,224 downwards.
GGCCGCGCCAGCCTGCCGTGGTCCGAGCGCATCGAGCTCGACGTCTGGTACGTCGACCACCAGTCGCTTCGGCTGGACCTATCCATCATGCTCCGCACCGTGGGCACGATCTTCTCGCGCAGCGGCACGTACAAGGGCGAGGCCGGCGGCTGGCAGCCGACGGACGGCGGCGGCGCATGAACGTGCTGCTCACGTGCGTCGGGCTGCGCGTCGACGTGGTCTCCGCCTTCCGCGAAGCCGTCAGGCGCCACGGCGGCGGTCGCGTGATCGGCACCGACTCGTCCGACATCGCGCCCGCCCTGCCCTTCTGCGACGTGCAGGTGAAGGCGCCCCTGGCGAGCGATCCGGGCTACGCCGAGCACGTGCTGCAGACGGTGCGCGAGCACGGCTGCCAGATGGTGCTGCCGTGCTCCGAGTGGGACCTCGTGCTGCTCGCCGACCTCATCCCGCAGCTGGCCGAGCTCGGCTGCCAGGCGTTCCTGCCCGACGGCGAGGCAACGCGCCGCTGCGTCGACAAGCTCGTGATGGCCGACTTCCTCGCCGCGCAGGGCCTCGGCACGCCGCGCACGTTCCACCCCGACGCGCTGCCCGACGACCTCCGCTTCCCCGTGCTGGTGAAGATGCGCGAGGGCCGCGGCTCCGAGGGCATCTTCCGCTGCGCCGACCGGCGCGAGCTCGACTTCTTCCTCGGCTACACGCCGACCGCCTCGATGGTGCAGGAGTGCTGCAGCGGCACCGAGTTCTCGATCGACGTGCTGTGCGACCTCGACGGCCGCTGCCTCGACGCGATCCCACGCGCGATGATCCAGTCGAAGGGCGGCGAGCAGATCAAGGGCACCACGCTCGAGGATCCCGCGCTCGTCGAGATTGGCCGCAGCATCGCCGAGGCGCTTGGTCTACGCGGCCCCGGCACCGTCCAGTGCTTCCGCGAGGCGCCCGATCGCCACGAGGTGACCGACGTGAACCCGCGCATCGGCGGCGCCTTCCCCCTGCCGCTCGCGGCCGGCGGCGACTTCCCGTACCGCATGGTGCAGCTCGCCGCCGGCGAGACGGTCGCGCCGCGCCTCGGCGAATACACCCGCGGGGTGACGCTGTCGCGCTTCTTCCACCAGGTGCTCTTCCACGAGGGGCAGGCGAGCCTGCCGCCCCTGTCGCTCGCCGAAGGAGACGACCAGTGACCGCCATCCGCGCCATCGGCACGTACCTGCCGGAGAGGACGATCGG
>CAZPQP010000077.1:0-9035 GCA_964588635.1 uncultured Bifidobacterium sp. | reverse complement strand
GCGCGTCTAGGCGGAGTGCGTGGCGAGGTTGAGCGTCGAGGCCAGGCGGTCCTTCGGCATCATGCCGACCGCGCGCTCGACCAGCTCGCCGTTCTTGAACAGCGCGATCATCGGGATCGACATCACGCCGAACTGCCCGGCGAGACCCGGCTCGGAGTCCACGTCGACCTTGCCGACCTTGATCTTGCCGGCGTAGTCGCCCGCGAGCTCGTCGATGATCGGGCCGAGCGCCTTGCACGGGCCGCACCACTCCGCCCAGAAGTCGATCAGCACGGGGATGTCGGACTCGATGACCTCGCCCTGCCAGTTGGTGCTGTTGATCTCGACTGCGTTGCTCATGGATGGCTCCTTGGAAACCGGTGCGGATGCGTGCGCGGAGTATGCCGGGCGCGTCGCCCGTCTACCTCTGTAGACGAACGACGCGCCGCTGGCATTCCCGTCCTACGTGTGGATGCTCTGGATCACGAACGTGCCGGCCACCGAGACGCCGAGGATGGCGACGGGCACGTTCGGCCGGTTGCCGGTCTTCGGGGCGATCGTGATCGGCCCCGTGGCGCCGGCGAAGTTCTTCGTGTTCAGGATGTTCGCGCTGAAGGCGTCGAGATCCGTCGTACCCGCCTGGGTGACCGCGTTGGCCCACAGGCGCACCGAGTCGTACGCGTAGATGCCCCACGTGCCGGGCGCCGTGCCGAACTCGGCCTTGTAGCTGCGCACGTATGCGCGGCTCAGCGCATTGCCGAACTGCGTGGGCGTCGGCGAGCCGCTGAACGTGCAGCGATGCGCCGCGGCCGCACCGGCTGCCGTGATGAACGCCGGGTCCTGGTTGGCGAGCCCCATGAAGCAGCGCGCGTTGTTGCCGGCCTTGGCCTGCGCGGCGAGCTCCTTGGCGATGATCGCGCCCTGCGGGTAGTACGTCGAGACGTAGACCGTGTCGGGGTTGTTCGTCAGCGCCTGGGCGACGACGGCGGAGAAGTCGGTCGCCGTCGGGTCGATCTCGATCTTGGTGACGAGGACGCCCTGCTTGTCGAGCGCGGAGAACATGCGGTCGGCCATGCCCTTGGTGTAGGTCGAGGGGTCCCACAGGATCGAGACCTTCCCCGCCTTGTTCGCCTTCATCCAATCGACCTCAGCCGGCGAGATCTGCGAGTTCTTCGGCTGCACCGTGGCACCCATGCCCGCGGTGTCATCGGTCGATGTCAGCTGGACGGGGAACACGCCACCCTTGATGTAGAGCGGGAGGTTCTTCACGCCGACCGACGAGTTGAACGGTCCGATCACAGCGGACGGGTGCTTGGCGATGATCGACTTGGCAACCGTGACGCCGGTCGCAGCATCAGCCTTGTCATTGCCCGAGATCAGCACGACCTTCATGCCCAGCAGGCCACCAGCAGCGTTGATCTCCTTCACCGCAAGCTTCGTACCGCGGAGCATGTCGTACCCGTTGGAACGCTGGTCGCCGGTCAGCGGCCCCTCATAGGCGAGCAGGATGGTGCCCTTCGTCGCGGCAGACGCAAAGGGCGCGGCGATCGCGAGTGCGATCAGCGCGGCGAGCAGGATGGGCAGACGACGTGGCACGAGAACCTCCGGGACGTTGAACGGGAACCTCATGGTGCAGTTAACCAGCAAACCGGTTGCATGTCTGTAGGGGTATCCCCTACCGCGACGGTCCCGCCTCACTGCTCGGGGCGCAGCAGACCGGGCCGGCCGAAGCCGCCGATGTCGGCGTTGATACGCCACGCCGGATAGGTCCGCCGCGCCACCGCATCGCCCGAATTGCCCTCGATCGTGGCGAGGTGATCGCCGCGTACCGCCTCGACAATGCCCACGTGACCATGCACGAACCAGATGACATCCCCGGGCTGGGGGTCGGCCTGCAGGCGCTCGCGGAAGGCGCCGCGCGCCACGAACCATGCCCGCACATCGCCGGTCCACGAGAGGCGCCAGCCGGCAGATGAGCCGCCGCTGAAGGGGTGTCCCGCAGCGCGAAGAACCCACGAGACGAAATCGGCGCACCACGCCTCGGCGTTGCCGTCGGTGAAGACGTCGACGCCGGGCCCGCGATTCGAGCCCGGCGGCACCTCGGCAATCCCCGCGGCTGCCAGACGCGACGCGATCGACACGATCGTTCCGCCCGCGACCATCGGAAGGCGCCGCATCAGCACCGTCGGCGGCTGGGGCACCAGCGCAGAGCGGGAACCGGCGGATGCCACATGATCCAACGCCGACGTCATCCCGGCCAGGCGCATCGTGAATCCGCGCAGACCCAGCGCGATGCCAGCCGCCACGAGCACACCGACGATGAGCACGGCGATCCACTCGACCGTGGCCTGCGCCTGCCGCGACCTCATGCCAGGACACCCCCGGCGACGTCACGGAGCACGAGGAGCTGGCCGCCGATGACGATCAGCAGGGACGCGGGCGCGAGGAGCGCCCCGACGACGAGCAGCATCTTCGGCGCCGCCGCCGCGGCGCGTTCCCGTGCCGCCGAGCGAGCGCGGTCTCGCGCGTCGGCCGCCAGCAGCCGCAACGCGCTCGCGACGGGCACGCCAAGCTCCTCGCTCTGCTGCAGCAGCGACCCGAGCGGCCGCAGCAGCGGATCCAGGGCGCACAGGCGCGCACCGATGCCGACCTCGGCGCCCTGTCCGACCGCATCCGCCAGCAATGACCGCAGCGGCTCGTCCACGAACCCCGCCACACGAGCCAACGCGACATCCGTGGCCACGCCTCCGTCCACGGTTGCGGCCAGGAGATCGATGAGATCGGGCAGGGACGCCGCCAGCTCCTGCTGCCGCCGCCGGCGCTGCGTCGCGAGGCGACGGCGGCGCAGGAGGGATGCGCCTGCCGCGCCGCCCAGGGCCGCCAGCACGACGTGCGCGATACCGCCACCGGCGATGGCGGCGAGGCTGGCCAATCCGAACCCGGTGATCACCGCCCGCAGGAGCCCCGAGATCGGCGCGCCCGTCACAGGCCGGCACCGGCCGCGATGCGCCGCAGGAGGACCACCGCCAACGCGGTCAGGGCGCCCGCCGTGCCGATGATCAGCAGCCCCGGTGCCGATGCGAGCAACGCGTGCGCTGCCCCGGGTGCGATTGCCAGCAGCATCACCAGAGACGCCACGGGCGCCAGCGGCACGATCCGCGCCGCGATCCTCGCCTGCGCCGTCGCGGCCCGCGCCTCGAGGCGCAGACGCTCGCGGTCGGCCAGCCCCTCGGCGAGCCCCGTCAACGATGCGACGAGGTCGCCACCGAGTTCCTGATGCAGCTCGATCGCCCCCGTGAGCAGTCGACCGCCCGGGAACGCCTCGAGTCCGCGCAGGGCAGCGCCCGTCGGGTGACCGGCACGCAGCTCGTCGGCACAGCGCCGCATCGCCTCGCCAGCGGGACCGTCGACCGCCTCAGCGCCGCGACCGAACGCGTCGACGAGCGGGAGCCCCGCGGCGGTGCAGCGCGCGAGCGCACGCGCGACATCGGGCAGGCACTCGCCACCCGCCGTGTGACGTCGCCTCAGGAGGCGCACGCCCCGTCCTCCCGGATCCGCCATCCCGCTCCCTCCCGCTCCACGCGCACGATCGCCACCAGCCGACGGGCACCCGTCGCATCGCGCTCGAGATGGAGCACGACGTGCACCGCCGACGCCACCTGCTCCCGTACGGCGCTATGCGGCACGTCGACGCCACCCATCAGCGCCATCGTCTCCAGGCGGCGCAGCGCGTCCTCCGGCCCGTTGGCATGCACGGTCGCGAGGGATCCATCGTGACCGGTGTTCATCGCCAGCAGCAGATCGAGCGCCTCGCCCCCGCGAACCTCGCCCACGACGAGGCGATCGGGGCGCATGCGCAGCGCGTTCCGGACCAGCGCGCGCAGATCGACGGCGCCACGTCCCTCCACGTTGGACGGACGCGATTCGAGACGCGCGACGTGCCGGGCCTGCACGGCGAGTTCTGCGGCGTCCTCGACCGACACGATGCGCTCATCCGCCGGAATGAGGCCCGTCAGCGCACTCAGCAGCGTCGTCTTGCCCGTTCCGGTGCCGCCGCTGATGACGATGTTGCGCCGTGCGGCGATCAACTGCTCGATCGCCGCGGCGGCCGCCATCGGAATGGCGCCATTTCCGACGAGGTCGGCGAAGGTCAGCGGGGCACTGCCGAAACGACGGATCGTGATCAGCGGCCCATCGACAGCGAGGGGAGGCAGCACCACGTTCACACGCGAGCCATCGGGCAGGCGCGCGTCGACGAGTGGCGAGGCATCGTCGATGCGCCGTCCGCACGCCGCGACGAGCCGGACCGCCGTCTGGCGAAGCTCCACGGAGTCGCGAAAGCGCACATCGACGCCACGCAGCCGGCCGTCGATCTCGATCCACACGTCCGCCGGACCGTTGACGACCACCTCGCCGATGGCGGGATCCATCAGCAGCCCGGCCAGCGGGCCTGCGATCGCAGCGACGCTGGTCATGTGCGATCCCTCGGGCCGAGCGCCGCCAGACGCCCCTCCACCATCAGCATCAGGCGATCGTCGCGCTCGACATCGATGATCGCGACGTCGCGACGCATGCGCCCGATGGCGCGCTCGACGATCGACGGCGCGGTCACGCAGTCGAGAATCCGCCGCTCATCCGCGCCGGCCCGGATCAGTCGATGGCGCGCGGCATCGGCCGCATCACCCCGCGTGGCATGCCAGACGAGCACGATCACATCCGCGTCGAGCACCGGCTCGAACGCGGGACCCGTCGGCCGCCCTGCGTCCACGACGACGAGCGCCGAGGCACGCATCGCGGCACGTGCGAGATCGCGCCCCGCGCCATCGCGAATCAGCCACGCCAGCTCGGGGCGGGGACACAGCTCGAACAGCGAGCCGAAGGCCGTCCGCCGGAGACCGTGCATCAGCACGCTCGCGTCGATGTCCTGGACGGCAGCCAGCCCGACCGCGCCCGGCTGCTGCGGCAGCGCGAGCGCCTGACGGATCGATCCGCCGGCCAGATCCGCGTCGATCAGACAGGTGTCGTGACCCGCATCGCGGGCGACGGCGATCGCAGCGGCCGTCGTGCCCGCGCCGCCATGCGCACCGACAAGGCAGACCAGTCGCCCGAGCGCAGCGCGCGGGGCACCGGCCGGTCGCGACGACGCCGATGGCTGCACAGGCGGGTTCATCGCGGAGCGCTCCGCCGCGGGACACGAAGCGAGACCGCCGCACCACCACCGGCGCGCGTGCCGATTCCGAGCGATCCCCCGAGCAGCTCCACCATGCGGCGGGAGCTGGTCAGGCCGAGCCCCGCGCGCCCACCGCGGATGCCGCGGCAGAAGGCGACGACCCGGAAGGCCGGCGCGAAGCCGGGACCCGCGTCCTCCACCACCACTTCGACGTCATCGTCATCGGCAACCGCACGCAGATGCACCGGCTGCCCGGATGGCGAGTGCCGTGCCGCGTTCTCCGCGACGTTCGCGACGGCGCGTGCCAGCCGCCGATCCGCCCGCAGGATCCGTGTTGCCGGATCCGCGGCGACGATCACGTCGCAGCCGTGCGCCACGCGAACGCGAGCCGCCACGTCCTCCAGCAGATCCGCCAGCGACTCCTCCTCGCAGCGATTTCCGATCCGCTCGGCGTTGTCGCAGCAGACCGAGAGGATGTCGTCCGCGATCGTCTGCAGGCGGTCGCACTCGCGCGCGATCACGGCACGTGCCGCCGTCCGATGTGCGGGGAAATCGGTCTGGACGAGCCGATCCGCTGCCAGCGTGATGCCCGTGAGCGGACCGCGCAGATCATGCGCGACCATCCCGATGGTCTCGACCTGCCGCCGGGCGGCACGCTCGGTCGTGCGTCGACGGGCGATCCCAGCCCAGAGAGCCCAGCCGCCCACGGCTGCAGCACCACTGCCCGCGAGCAGCAGGATGCGTTCGCGGAGCGCGGAGGCAGCCGCAGCGGTCGACGCGGCGGGCACCCAGACGACGCGCCCGTCGCCGACGACGCCGATGCCGCCGCCGCGCGGCAGACGAGCAGTGGCGGAGGCCACACGCGCCTCGCCACGGACTGTCCCTCCATGCCGTAGGAGCTCGGCGAGCGCGGCAGCCTCGCGTGCCGCCGCGGTCCGCGCAGCGCCAGCAGCAGCGGAATCGGCCGGCTCGATCACCAGGAACTGCACCCCGACGGCGAGCGTCGCGAGCGAGGCGACCGTCGCCACGCAGCCTCGCAGCCACGACCGCGTCATTGCAGCACCGTCCGCAACGAGTAGCCGACGCTCCAGTTGTTGATCACCCACGGCCCATCCGCGACGGCGACGAGGCGCCGCCGCAAGCGCGACGCGTGGGAGTCGAGCGTGCGCGTACCCGCATTCCGGTAGCCCCAGATGCGCTCCATCAGGTCCTCCTTCATGTGGACCTTGTGGGGGTCGCGCGCCAGCACCGCGAGGAGCTCGTACTCCTTCGCGGGCAGACGCAGCAGCACCCCGTCGACGATGGCCGAACGGGCAGCGAGATCGACGGTGAGCGGGCCCACGTGGAGAACGGACCCGACCCGGCCCCGAATGCGCGACTCGAGCGCCGCGGTGCGGAGCAGGAGCTCCGGGTAGCTGAAGGGCTTGATGACGTAGTCGTCGACGCCACGCTCGAACGCCCGCACGCGATCCTGCTCCGTGCCGCGGCCGCTGACCATGATCACGCCGACATCGGGCGAGCCAGCCTCGCCGCTGCGGATCATCCGGACCACCTCGAGGCCCGACCCATCAGGCAGCGAGACGTCCACGAGCGCGATCTCCGGCGCGCCCCGGCGCAACACGGCGATCGCGTCGTTGGCCGTCATCACGCTCGTGACGGCGTGGCCGTCCTGTCTCAGGTTGTCGACCAGGAACTCCGAGACGGTCTCGTCGTCTTCGACGATCAGCAGATGCGCGCACATGGCGAGCTCCTTTCACGATGGTTCGTGGTGTCGGCGGGCTGCCCGCCGAAGGGCGGCACGCTAGGCAGCCCTGCCGCGGGGACGCAACCCCGTTGGATCGCGACGTGATCCGGTTCGCCGAGGTGCGCAGCTATCTGTGGTGATTCGGACGCGACGCGTCCCCCCTCGTCGCGACGCCGGGTGCGCAGCAGCAGCTGGCGTCCGATCACGAGGCCCCGGTCCGCGGCGCCGCCGGCCGCGAGCTCCAGCTGGTGACGGCTCCGCCAGCAGCACCGCAGCCGCCGTGGGCCAACGCGAGCCGCGACACGGACGACGCGGAGGTCACGATCGAGGAAGATGACGTCGATCGGAAAGCGCATGCCGACCGTGTGGATGCAGCCAAGCGGATCGGAGAGCAGCAGCCCTGCCTGCGCGTCGATCCCGTCACGCCCGAGCAGCCCGCGCGCACCCCGGACGCTGAACGCCGGGGCGACCTCGACCCTCGCCACCAGCGTCCGCTCGGTAACCGCATCGATCAGCTCGTGCATGTCGCGATCGTGCAGCCACGGGATGGAGTGCCGACGCGCGGCCGCGTGGCGGAATGGGCCGGGACACGCGCACACTGCGCGCCGCCTGTGCGCCTCTGCGATCCGCTGCTCCCCCTCCGCTACGCTCCGCGCATGCTCTGCGAGGACTTCCACTCCGGCGATGACGTGACGCTCGGCTTCCTCGGACGGACGTACTCGTTCGCCCGCAAGGACTTCGAGCAGCGCGTCGTGCGTGCCGCGATCGACCTCGACCTCGCGGCCAAGCCGGTCAGCCGCGGCGAGCGCGCCGACGTCGTCCAGGCGGCGATCGTCGGCCGTGTCGATGCACCGCGGAGCGAGGTCGGCGAGCGCATTGCCGAGCTCCAGGCACGCGGCGGCGAGGATCCCGTGTACTGGCTGCGCAAGCTCGTCTTCCGCTCCGCGTGGCTCGACCACCGCATCAAGCACGGCCAGGTCGACGTCGCCTACGACGACAGCGTCGGCGCCTTCCGCATCGAGCCCGGCCGGTACCCGCTGCCCGGCTCCGGCCACCCCTCCTTCGCCGTCTCGGAGACCTCGGCATGAGCACCCCTGAGGACACCGGCGACGTCAGCGACGTGACCGCCGAGATCGAGGAGGTCAAGGAGATCGCCAACGATCTCCGCGCCGTCCTGCCGACCCGTATCGAGGCCGCCGTCCAGCGCGCACTCGATGCCCACGAGGGCACGGGTCCCGACGCGCGCGTGGCCGAGCTGCACGCGCTCGCGCTCGATACCGCCCAGCGCACCCGCGCTCTCGCCGCCGACGTCCGCGCCGACCGCGTGTCGCGCATCGAGGACCTCGAGGTCGTCGTCGATCTGCTCGCCGAGGGCCTCGGCGCGGTACGCGGCGACGTGGCGCGGCTCGAGGCGCGCTCCGTGCGGATCGAGAAGGAGCTCGAGCGCGTCACGTGGGCGCTCGACCGTGTCGGCACCCAGCTCGAGCGGCTGGCTGGCGACGACGCGTCGTAGGATTCCGGCGTGCGCCTGCCTCGACGCCTCCGCCTCGGCCTCATGCTCCTGCCGGTCTTCCTGCTCGCCGGCTGCGGGCCGTACAGCTGCTTTGACAGCTCGGTCGAGCAGGGCGGTGCCGGCACCGTCGTGTTCGTCAACCCGCCCACGACGGTGACGCCCGGCACCACGATCAAGCTCGACCTGACCGGCTCCACCCTGCCCGGCCACTGCGTCTACAACGTGGCATCGATGCTCGAGGGCGACGCCGCCTGGGCGGGCCGCTGGCGCGACACCGCGCAGGAGAGCGCGCTCTACAAGCCGACGAAGGCCTGCGAGACGTTCCAGGGCACGATCGACGTCCCGATCCCCGAGACGTTCACCGGCGGCGCACTGACGGTGCGCATCTCGTCGAAAGCCGACAGCGCCGTGCTCCTCTACACCACCGGCACGCGCTACACCGCGCAGAACGACCTGAACCTCGTCGTCGCGACGCCGGCAGCGCCGAAGGCGCCCACCGCCCGCGTGTTCCCGCACTACCTGCGCATGGTCAGCACCGAAGTCGTGTCGCGCACCATCGACGCGCGCACCTCCTCCGACCCGCAGGGGCAGGCCCTGACGTACACGTGGGACACGAACAACGACGGCGT
>CAZPQP010000076.1:0-9073 GCA_964588635.1 uncultured Bifidobacterium sp. | reverse complement strand
GATCACGTAGACCCAGCTCATGCGCCACCCTCCGCGATGCGCGCCGCAACGCGGGCGCGGGCTGCGGCGTCGGCGGCATGCACCGTCGCCAGGCTGTCGAGCGGCGCCACGGCGACGTGGTCGAGCGCGTCCGCCACGAGCTCCTCGATCGCGAGGAAGCCGATCGTGCCTGCCAGGAATGCTGCCACTGCTACTTCATTCGCGGCGTTCAGCACCGCCGGCGCAGTCCCCCCGGCCTCGCCGGCCTCGATCGCGAGGCGGAGGCAGCCGAACGTCTCGAGGTCCGGCGGCTGGAAATCGAGCGAGAACGCCTCGGTCCACTCCAGCGGCCGGGCCGGCACGGCCTCCCGGCGCGGATAGGTGAGCGCGTAGGAGATCGGCACGCGCATGTCGGGATGCCCGAGGTGCGCGATCAGCGCGCCGTCGCGCAGCCGCGCCATGCCGTGGACGATCGACTGCGGATGCACGACCACCTCGATCCGGCTGTAGGCCAGATCGAACAGCATGTGCGCCTCGATCACCTCGAGGCCCTTGTTCATCAGCGTGGCCGAATCGACCGTGATCTTGGCGCCCATCGCCCACGTCGGGTGCGCGAGCGCCTGCTCGACGGTGATGTCGGCCAGCTCCGCGCGCGTGCGGCCGCGGAAGGGGCCACCCGAGGCGGTGATCACCAGCGACGTCAGCTGCTCGCGCGGCGTCTCCCCGAGGCACTGCTGGAGGGCCGAATGCTCGGAGTCGACCGGCAGGATCAGCCCGCCGCCGGCGCGCGCCGCTGCGAGCACGAGATCGCCGCCGGCCACGAGGCTCTCCTTGTTGGCGAGAGCGAGGTCCCGCCCGCGCTCGAGCGTGGCGAGGCTGGCCTCCAGACCGGCCGCGCCGACGACGGCGTTGAGCACCACATCGGGCCCACTGGCGTCGATCAGCTCGACGAGGGCGCTCGCGCCGCTCAGGACCGGTCGGCCGAGCTCGGCGGCGGCACGCTCGGCCGCGACCGGATCGGCGAGCGCCAGCACCTCCGCGCCCGTCGCACGCGCGGCCGCGACGAGGCCATCGACGTCGGAGCCCGCTGCGAGCGCCACGACCTGCAGATCGTCGTGGGCGGCCGCGACCTCCAGTGCCTGCGAGCCGATCGAGCCGGTCGCGCCGAGGATGGCGATGCGCTTCATCTGCTCACATGGTGCCAGTCGAAACCGGGCGCGGGTGGCGGCTGTCCTACAGGTACGTGATCAGCCAGAGGCCGAACAGCGCCATCGGGGCCGTGATCAGCATGGCGTCGATGCGGTCGAGGACGCCGCCGTGGCCCGCCAGCAGGGTCCCGGAGTCCTTCACGCCGAGGTCGCGCTTGACGAACGACTCGAGCAGATCGCCGAACGGGCCGGTCAGCGCCACGATCAGGCCGAGCACCAGCCCCTCGACGGTGCCGACGACGCCCTGGCCGTAGAGCACCCACCAGACGACGATCGTGCCCACCACCACGCCGGCGATGAAGCCCTCCACGGACTTGCCCGGCGAGATCGCCGGCGCCAGCTTGCGGCGGCCGATCAGCCGGCCGATCGCGTAGGCGCCGATGTCCGACGCCCACGTGCCGAGCAGCACGGCGAGCACGAGCGTGAACGAGTCGTCGCGCAGCACCACCACGGCGCCGAGCCCGACGCCGATCCAGACGACGCCGAACACCGTCACCGCCATGCTCGTCAGCGACGAGTGCTGCTCGTGGGGCGAGGCGGCCGCGAGGATGAAGGTGAGCAGGACGACGGGACCGAGCACCAGCACCATGCCCTGCACCCCGTGCAGATGGGCGGCCAGCACCTCGGCGGCGACGCCGGCGTACCCCGCCAGCATCACGGGTCGATGATCGCGCGCGATCGTCCACAGCTCATGCGCGGCGAGCACGCCCGCCACGACGCCGAGTCCGACGAGCCACCACGAGCCGAACCAGAGGGCGGCGATGGCGATCGGGAGCAGGATCACCGCGACGAGGATGCGGCTGGTCAGGTTGCCCACCGCTATCGCCCCTGTGCCGCCCGGCTCATCGACCGCCGAAGCGCCGACGCCGCGTGGCGAACTCGCTGACGGCCTGCTGCAGGTGCTCGCCGCCGAAGTCGGGCCAGAGCACATCCGGGAACGAGTACTCCGCGTAGGCGGCGTGCCACAGCAGGAAGTTGGAGACGCGCTGCTCGCCCGACGTGCGGATCACGAGATCCGGGTCGGGCAGCTCGGCGGCGGCGAGGCGCGTGCGGATCGCGGTCTCGTCGATCTCGTCAGGACGCAGACCGTCCTCCACGATGCGGCGGCAGGCGTCGACGATCTCGGCGCGCCCGCCGTAGTCGAAGGCGACGAAGAGGTCGAGGCGCTCGTTGTCCCGCGTGCGCTCCTCCATGTCCGTCATCAGCTGCAGGAGCTTCGGCGACAGGCGGTCGCGCCGGCCGATGAAGCGGATGCGCACGCCCTGGCGATGCAGGTCCATGAACTCCCGCTGGATCGTCCGCGCGAACAGCTCCATCAGCCCGCTGACCTCGTCCTCGGGGCGCGTCCAGTTCTCGGTCGAGAAGGCGTAGACCGTGAGCGCGCGGATGCCGAGGTCGGGTGCCGCCTCGACCGTGCGACGGAGTGCGCGCACGCCGGCGTGGTGGCCGCTCAGCGTCGGCAGACCCCGTTGCTTCGCCCAGCGCGAGTTGCCGTCCATGATGATCGCGACGGACGTCGCGGTGGACGGCTCCGGCGAAGCCTGATCGGCTCGGCGAATGCCCTTGATGCGGTCGAGGATGGCCATGGATGCGCTGACGACAGGCGCGTGCCTGTTCGGCATAGCGTACCGGCTGGAACCGGCGGGTGCCGGTCTCAGACCTCCATCACGTCGGCTTCGCGCTGCTTCAGCGCAGCGTCGATCTGCCCGACGTGCTCGTCCGTGATCTTCTGCACCTTCTCCTCGGCCCGGTGGATCTCGTCCTTGCCGACCTCGCTCTCGAGGGCGTGCAGGTCCTGGATCACATCGCGGCGCACGTTGCGCAGGGCGATGCGCCCCTCCTCGGCGAGGTTGCGCACGACCTTGACGAGCTCCTTGCGGCGCTCCTCCGTCAGCTGCGGGATCGCGAGGCGGATGACCTTGCCGTCGTTCGACGGGTTGATGCCCAGATCGCTCTCGTTGATCGCCTTCTCGATGTCGCCGAGCGCGGTGACGTCGTAGGGCTGGATCAGGAGCGAGCGCGGATCGGGGGCGCTGACGGTCGCCATCTGCGTGAGCGGCGTCGGCGTGCCGTAGTACTCGACGACGATGCGCTCGAGCAGCTGCGGGGTCGCGCGGCCCGTGCGCACGGTGTTGAACTCGTTGCGCGTCGCCTCGACGGACTTCGCCATCCGCTCCTTCGCCTCATTGACCAGATCGTCGACCACGTGACTCCTCCTTGACCTCGTCAGTATGACCGCTTCTCAGACGGACTGCGGATCCACATCGACGACGACGCGCGCGTCGGCCGCACGGAGCGAGGCATGGCGGTCGGCGAGCACGGCGTGGATGGCACGCGCCGCGTGCTCTGCCCGCTGGGTGCGCAGCAGCAGATGCGCGCGGTGGCGGTCGCGCAGGCGGATCAGCTGCGCCGGGCCCAGCACGTCGTCCTCGGGCACCATCTGCTCGAGCGCAGCGGCCAGACCGTCGAGGAACGCCATCGGCGCCTCGGCGTGCGGCGAATCGACGAGCACGCGCACGAGGCGGCTGAACGGCGGGTAGCGCAGCGCCTCGCGCCGGGCGAGCTCGCCGTCGAGGAACTCGTCGACCGCGTGCCGTGCGGCCAGCCGCACCACCCGCTGCCCCGGATCCCAGGTCTGCAGCATCACGCGCCCGCCCGACCCCTCGCGCCCGGCGCGTCCGGCGAGCTGCGCGAGCAGCGCGAACGACCGCTCCTCGGCACGGAAGTCGGGCATCGCGAGGCCGAGATCGGCGTCGATCACAGCGGCCAGCCGCACGTCGGGGAAGTCGTGGCCCTTGGCCACGATCTGCGTCCCCACGAGCACCGCACGGTCGGTCGAGCCGAACGTCGCGAGCACCTCCTCGAGCGCTCCCACCTTCGCCGCCACATCGCCGTCCAGGCGCAGCACCGTGAGGCCGGGGAAGCGGCTCGCGATCTCGCTCTCGAGGCGCTCCGTGCCCGCGCCGATGCGCGTGATGTCCACGGCGCCGCAGTGCGGGCACTTCGTGGGCGCGGGCTCCGTGTGGTTGCAGTGATGGCAGACGAGGCGCGGCGGGCGCTGGTGCAGCACGAGCGAGACGTCGCAGGACGGACAGCCGAAGCCCTTGCCGCAGGCGCGGCAGTGGAGCGCGAGCGCGGCGCCACGGCGGTTGAGCAGGATCATCGCCCGCCCGCCGTCGCGCTCGATGTCGCCGAGCGCCGCAGCCAGCGGGCGCGACAGCGGGTAGTGGCCGTCGCGCGAGAGGTCGACGAGCTCGACGGGCGGCAGCCGGCCCCCGACGCGCTCCGTCAGCTTGACGTGCTCGAGTGCGCGCCAGGCCTCGGGGCGCGGCGTCGCGGAGGCGAAGACCACGGCGGCGTTCGCGGCGCGGGCGCGCATCAGCGCCACGGTGCGCGCGTCGTAGCGCGGGTCCGACTCCTGCTTGTAGGCGACCTCATGCTCCTCGTCGACGACGATCAGGCCGAGGTCGCGCATCGGCGCGAGGATCGCGGAGCGCGCCCCGATCAGCACCCGCGCCTCCCCCGCCTCCAGACGCTGCCAGACGCGGGCGCGCTCGCCCTTGGCGAGTTGCGAGTGCAGCACCTCGACGAGGCTGCCGAAGCGCCGGCGCACACGGGCGGCGGTCTGCGGCGCCAGCGAGATCTCCGGCACGAGGATGATCACGCCGCGCCCCTGCTGCAGCGCGTGCGCCGCGGCGCGGAGGAAGACCTCCGTCTTGCCCGAGCCCGTCACGCCGTGCAGCAGCAGCTCGCGGCTGCCGTCGCCCCCGTCGATCGCCCGTTCGAGCCGGCGGATCGCCGCGAGCTGCGCCTCGGTCGCGTCCAGCGCGGCCTCGAGGTCCGGCGGCGGAGCATCGATCTCGACGAGCGTGCCCGCGGCGACGAGTTTGCGCACCGCGGCCGGCGCGGCGCCCGAGCGTGCCGCGATGTCGCTGAGCGGACCGGGCGCATCCTGCGCCGCGTGCAGGATCGCCGCCTGGCGCGAGCCGCGCACCGTCGCCTCGGCTGCCGCCGCGAGCCACGGGTCGGGCGGCGGTGCGTTGCCGACGGGCGGCAGCACGAGCTTGAGGGCACGTGCAGCCGGTGTTGCGTACCGCTCGCCGATCCTGAGCGCCAGCTCGACGAGCTCGGGCGGCACGCGGCCTCCCGTATCGGTCGCGGGCTTCAGCGTGATGCCCGGCGGGATGTCCTCGGCCGTGGCCGCGCGCAGCACGACGCCCTGTTCCTGCCGCCGTCCGAGCGGGATCTCCACGACCGCTCCGGTCGGGAGGTCACCCGCGTACGTCAGCGGCCCCTTCAGCCCGCGCGTCGTGACGAGCGGTATGACGACGACGGCGTCAGAGCGCAGCGAGGAGCTCGTCGACCTTGTCGGTGCGCTCCCAGCTGAATTGATCCCGTCCGAAGTGGCCATAGGCTGCAGTCGGACGATAGACCGGGCGGCGCAGGTCCAGCTGCTCGAGGATCGCGGCCGGGCGCAGATCGAAGACCTTGCGGACCGCGGCGGCGATCGCGGCCTCATCCTTCGTGGCCGTGCCGAACGTCTCCACCATCACGGAGACCGGGTGCGCGACGCCGATGGCGTAGGCGACCTGGACCTCGCAGCGCTCGGCCAGGCCGGCCGCCACGATGTTCTTGGCGACCCAGCGCGCGGCGTAGGCGCCCGAGCGATCGACCTTGGAGGGGTCCTTGCCCGAGAACGCGCCGCCGCCGTGGCGACCCATGCCGCCGTACGTGTCGACGATGATCTTGCGGCCGGTCAGGCCGCAGTCGCCCATCGGGCCGCCGATGACGAAGCGGCCGGTCGGGTTGACGAGCAGGAAGTCGCTGGCGAGATCGACGTCACCGGCGAGCTCGGCGGGCAGCAGGCCACGGACGACGTGCTCGGCGAGATCGGCCTTGATCTGCTCCTGCGTGATCTCCTCGGCGTGCTGCGTGGAGATCAGGACGCGGTCGATGCCGATCGGGCGCAGGTGGCCGCCGTCCTCGGCGTACTCGATCGTGACCTGGGTCTTGCCGTCGGGGCGCAGGTACGGCAGCGTGCCGTTCTTGCGCACCTCGGAGAGTCGATGCGAGAGGCGATGGGACAGCTGGATCGGCAGCGGCATCAGCTCGGGCGTCTCGGTGCACGCGTAGCCGAACATCATGCCCTGATCGCCTGCGCCGACCTCGTCGGCGTCCTGGCCGTCGACGCCCTGCGCGATGTCGGGCGACTGGCGGTCGAGGGCGACCATGACGTTGCAGGTGTTGCAGTCGAAGCCCTTGAGCGCATCGTCGTAGCCGATGTCGCGCACCGTGCCGCGCGCGAGCTCGGGGATGTCGATACGGGCCGACGTGGTGATCTCACCGGCGACGAGCACGAGACCGGTCGTGACGAGCGTCTCGCAGGCGACACGGGCCGCCGGATCCTGCTCGAGCACGGCGTCCAGCACCGTGTCGGAGATCTGGTCGGCGATCTTGTCGGGATGCCCCTCGGTGACGGATTCCGAGGTGAAGAGAATCGAGTGTTCCTGCGCCACGCTGCGCTCCTATCGCGGCCACACCGTGAAGATGCAGCGGATTATCACGCGAATGCTACAGCGCGTTCCCCCGTCATGGCGCAGATGCGCGTCAGCCGATGGAGACGAACAGCGTCGCGCCGTCGGCCGTGCCCCAGGCGACGACGCCGTTGATGGCGTTCGTGCCGGCCGGAACGGTCGCCCCCATCGTCTTGGCCTGGGCGCGCAGCTGCCCGGCATTGACGTAGGCGATGCCGGTGACATCGGTCGGCACGCCGGCGCGATCGACGATCGCGCGGTACGCGTCGGAGTCGGCGATCGACGAGCCCGGCGTCGCAGCGAGCCGCGCATCGGTGCCGATGGCGAGCGTCGGGCTGTCGCCCTGGCGGGTGACGGCGATCTGCGGGAGCGGGCCGTCCAGGCGCTTCTCGGCCTGCGTGCGAGCGGTATCGGCCATCGGGAGGCTCTCGGCGAGCGTCTGGGCGGACGCGATCGCCTTGGCGAGCGTGGCGCCGGCCGCCGTCGGGTCCTGCGGCTGCGTCAGGAGGGCTGCAGCGGGCTTGTCCCCGCCGACGGCGACGACCGCGTGCTGGCCGCCGAGCGCTGCCAGCAGGTCGTCGAGCTTGATGCCCGTGGTCTTCTCCGCGGCCGTGATCATGTCCGCAAGCTGCCCGTCCTGCTGCTGGGCGGCGGCGATCGCCGTCTGGAGGGTCGGACCGAGGTCGCGGAACGCGGCGAAGCCCATGGCGTCGGCCGGCACCTGCTGCAGGATCGTCGGATCGTAGGCGGTCGGGAAGGCGAGACCGAGCTTGGTCAGCGCGGCCTGATCGGCATCGCCCGCGGCGACGACGCGGAGCCCGCCCTGCTCGGCGGTGACGGCGATGCCGAGGCCGCGGACATCCTTGAGCGTGGCGCTGAGGCGGCCGAGCGACTCCGTCATGTCGGGAGCACCCTCGGGCAGCGCGTTCTGCGGCAGCACGGATCCGGCCAGCTGCACGAGACCGGCCAGGCGAGCCGGCGCGATGTAGGCGACGGCGACGGCGTCGCCGGGCAGCTTGGCGATCGTGGCCTGGAAGGCCGCATCATCGGCCAGCGAGGGCTTCTGCCCCGCCTGCGCGGCCAGCGCGTCGGCGAGCGTCGCGCGCGACGTGGCGCCGATCGCGGTCGAGCCGTCGATGGCGATGGCGAAGGCGTCCTTCTCCCAGACGGTGCGGCCCTGCAGCGCAGGTCCTTCGCGGAGGCCGGCGTCGGCGAGGACGGCCGGCAGCGCCTTGCCGTCGATGGCGGTCGCGACGATGACGGCCTCGACCCCCGGCTTGAGGTCGGCGCCGAGCGTGATTCCCACGAGGCCGACGCTGACGTCGCCGCCGAGGGCGCGGAGCACCTGCGCCTGCTGGCCGGTGCCGTCCATCAGGCCGTTGAGGCGATCGACGGCATCCTGCCCGCCCTCGACCTTGGCGGCGAGCGCCTCGAGAGCCTGGAACTGCGATCCGTCGCGATCGAGATTGATGCTCGCGTAGGCGAGCGCGGAGGCCGGCACCGCGCTGGCGCCCTTGACCCGCGCCTCTGCGCCGGCGTTGGCATCACCGCTGCCGAAGGCGGCGATGACCGCGACGGCGAAGCCGGCGATGAGCAGTCCGAGCAGGGCGATCGAGCGACGATTCGTCATGAACTGAGTGTACCTCCGGTCCTCTAATCGCACCGGGACGGAAATCGGCTGTCCGCGGAACCCCGCAGCGCGCGACTAGCGACCGGCGATGCGCAGCAGGTTCTCGGCGTACTCGAGATCCCGCTCGGCGCGGAAGCGGTTGACCGCCTCGTCGCCGTCGTCGGCCAGCTGGATGCGCGCACGCGCGTCGGCCGCCTTGGCCTCCGCGGCGGGCACGTCGATCGCATCCGACGGCATCGCGCCCTCGACGAGCGCGATCGCCTTCTCGCCCTGCATGGAGAAGTACCCGTCCGAGGTGGCGAACGAGCGCCACTCGGTCGGGCTCACGCGCACGCGGATCTCCCCCACGTTGAGGCGGGAGACGATCGGCTGGTGGCGCGGCAGGACGCCGAGGCCGCCTTCGGCTCCGGGCACGACGACCATCTCCGCCTCACCGGCGAACGCATAGCCCTCGGGCGTGATGATCTCGCAGTGCAGCGTGGCCATGGGTTACGCCGCGGCGGTCTTGAGGCGCTCGGCCTCGGCGACGACGTCCTCGATGCCGCCGCAGAGGAAGAAGGCCTGCTCCGGGACATCGTCGTGCTTGCCGTCGAGGATCTCCTGGAAGCCGCGGATCGTGTCCTCGATGCGCACGTAGCGTCCCTCGCGGCCGGTGAACACGGCGGCGACGAAGAACGGCTGCGACAGGAAGCGCTGGATCTTGCGGGCGCGCTGCACCGTCA
>CAZPQP010000075.1:0-9273 GCA_964588635.1 uncultured Bifidobacterium sp. | reverse complement strand
TCCCGGGCGAGACGCTGCCGCAGCGCCAGCAGCGGATGCTCGAGTTCATGGACGACCACTCGGCGATGGATGCGCTCGGTCCGCTCTCGCCCGAGGTCGATGCGTTCTTCCGCTGCACCCTGACGCGCGGCACGGGCGAGCCGGAGGAGATCGCGGCCGGCTACGGCATCGGCTACTTCCACATGGTCTGGGACAAGTCCGGCGGTCTCGGCCGCAACATCGTGGGCGGCACGCAGACGCTGATGGACGCGCTGGCCGCGCCCCATGGCGATCGCATGCGCCTCAACGCGAAGGTCACGCGCGTCGCGCAGGACCCGAGCGGCGTGACGGTCGAGTACGAGCAGGGCGGCGAGCTGCACTCGCTTCGCGCCAAGGCCGCCGTCGTCTCGTCGCAGGCGTTCGTCACGCGCGAGATCGTCGAGGGCCTGCCGGCCGACATGCTGGCTGCGATGCACGAGCTCCGCTACGGCCCCAACGTCTGCGCCGCGTTCCTCACGGACGAGGACGGCCCGCAGCCCTGGGACGACGTCTACGCGATCGCGACGCCGAACCGCTCGATCACGATGCTCTTCAACATGGACAACATCCTCCGCGCCACGGGTGCCCCGCGCGCCAAGGGCACGAGTTTCATGGTCTACGCCGTCGCCGACCTCGGCAAGAAGGCGCTCGCGATGGAGGACGAGGCCGTGCTCGACAGCTACCAGCGCGATCTCGAGGAGGTGCTGCCCGAGATCAAGGGCCGGATCGTCGAGCGCGTGCTGCGCAAGGTCGACGGCGGCCTGCCGTTCCCGCACGTTGGACGCGGCAAGCTGCAGCCTGCGCTGACGCAGCCGCTCGGGCGCATCCACCTCGCCGGCGACTACCTCGGCTCGTGGTACGCCGAGACCGCGGCGCGCACCGGTGCGTGGGCCGCCGAGAACGTCAAGGAGCAGCTGGACGCATGAGCGCGATCGACGACCTGATCGCGGAGGGACCCGTTCCGATCGATGGCGGCTTCGCCACGGAGCTCGAGGCGATGGACTACGACCTGTCGAGCGATCTCTGGTCGGCGCGCCTGCTCGAGGACAGTCCCGCCGCCGTCGAGGCGGTGCACCTCAACTATCTGAAGGCCGGTGCGCGCGTGGTGATCACCGCGTCGTACCAGGCCAGCCAGGAGACCTTCGCGACGGCAGGGATTCCCGCCGCCGATGCCGATCGCCTGCTCGCCACCAGCGTCACGCTCGCCCAGGCGGCCCGCGTGTCGTTCGAGCGCGAGCAGCTCGACGCGCCCTTCACGCTGGTCGCCGCCTCGCTCGGCCCGTACGGCGCGATGATGGCGAACGGCCAGGAGTACACCGGGGACTACGAGGGCGCGGGCGTGGAGGAGATCACCCGCTTCCACCGCCCGCGTGTCGCTGCGCTGCTCGGTCCCGATCCCGACGTGCTGGCCTGGGAGACGATCCCGAACCTGCTCGAGGCCGACGCGATCGCGCGCCTGCAGACGGAGTTCGACGGCCCGCCGGCCTGGGTGTCGTTCCAGTGCCGCGACGGTGGGCGCATCGCCGACGGCACGCCGATCGAGGACGCAATCGCCCGTGTCAGGGATGCGCCGGGCATCCGCGCGATCGGCTGCAACTGCACCGCGCCGGAGCACGTGCTCGAGGTGATCGACCGCTGCCGCACCGCGGCCCCCGACCTCGCTGTGATCGTCTATCCGAACGACGGCCGCGTCTGGGACGGGATGGCGCGCGAGTGGGCCGTCGGCGGCGCCGGCGGCTTCCCGGCCGACACGGTGCGCTCCTGGGCTGCCGCGGGTGCGACGCTGATCGGCGGCTGCTGCGGCGTGACGCCGGCGGGCGTCTCGGCGATCGCCGCTGCGTTGAAGGCGTAGACGACGCGAGGGCCCCGAGGTGGCTCGGTGCGGAAGGACCGATTCACCTCGCGGCCATCGCGTCGCCTGGTTGCACCGCCGTGGAATTCCAACGCCACTGCTGGCGAGGTTGATCCCGTCGTCGGAGGCGTTCCCGTCGTCTACGCTGGCTCCATGGACCCCGACCGCCACGACGTCATCGTCATCGGCGCCGGCATCGCCGGGCTGAGCGCCGCGTGGGACCTGCGCGACCGCGATGTCGTTGTCCTCGAGCGCGCCAACCGCGTCGGCGGTCGCATCCGCTCCGAGTCCCGTGGCGACCTGTGGCTCAACCTCGGTGCGCACGTCTACGCGGGCGACGACTCCGCAGCTGGACGGCTGATGACGGAGGTCGGTGCCGAGCCGCGCGACATACCCGGCGTGCTGACCGGCGTCTCCTACAAGGGCAAGCTGGTCGCCGAGGGGCCGCTCGAGCTGTATCCGTTCAAGCTGCCGATCTCGCTCGGCGGCCGTGCGTCCTTCGTGCGCACCGGCCTGAAGCTCCGCAAGCTCGTGGCGGAGTACGGCGCGATGGCGAAGCCGCGACCGGGAGAGGAGCCCGCCGCGCTGCAACAGCGCATGCTCGACTTCATGGACGACCAGTCGTTCACCCAGAAGCTCGGCGTGCTGCAGCCCGAGGTCGACGCGTTCTTCCGGTGCACGCTCACGCGCGGCACGGGCGAGCCCGAGCAGATCGCCGCCGGGTACGGCGTCGGCTACTTCCACCTGGCGTGGAACAAGGAGGATGGCCTCGGTCGCAACATCGTCGGCGGTCCGCAGACGCTGATCGACGGCCTCGCCGCCCCGCACGGCGAGCGCATCCGCTTCGGCGTGGTGGTCAACCGCGTCACGCAGGACGCCGATGGCGTGACGGTCGAGTGCGACGACAACGGCACGCGCCGCACCTTGCGCGCGAAGGCCGCGATCGTGACGACGCCGTCGCAGGTCACCGCCGACATCGTGGAGGGTCTGCCCTCCGCGACGGATGCGGCGCTGCGCGCGATCACGTACGGCCCGATGATCTCCGCCGCCTTCCTGACCGACGAGGACGGGCCGCAGCGCTGGGACGGCATCTACGCGATCGCCACGCCGGGCCGCGCGACGTCGATGCTCTTCAACATGGGCAACGTCCTGATGCCGCAGCGCGCAAAGGGCTCGAGCTTCATGACGTACTCGTCGGCGAACCTCGCCCGCCGCATCATGGGCGAGTCCGACGAGGCGATCCTCGACCTGTACCAGTCCGAGCTCGAGGCGGTCCTCCCCGAGCTGAAGGGCCACGTCGTCGAGCGCCTGCTGCACCGCGTCGACCCCGGCATCCCGTACCCGTTCGTCGGCCGCAGCCGCATCCAGCCCGCGCTGATGGAGCCGCTCGGACGCATCCACCTCGCCGGCGACTACCTCGGCACGTGGTACGCCGAGACCTCGGTGTGGACCGCGCGCCAGGCCGCAGCGCTCGCCCGCACGCAGTAGGGCCGTAGGGAACGGGGCCCGCCCCCGAGGGAGCGGACCCCGTGGGTGGTCCTACAGGTCGCCCGTGTCGTCGATGACGCGGCCGATGCGGTCGAACTTCTCGCGGTTCTTGCTCTTCAGGATGAAGGCATAGGCGAGCGCCACGATCACGAGGATCACGGCGATCGGCGCGATCGCCTGCACGTACGAGATCGTGCCGGCGAGCGTGTCGATGTTCTTGAAGAGCAGGTAGATCGCGAACAGCTGGCCGACGATCGCGAGGATCGGGCAGATGATCGTGGTGATCGGATTGCCCTTGCGTCCGTCCTTGCGGAACCAGACGATGATCGCGAGCGCGCACAGCGCCTGGATCGCGAGGATCCAGACCACGCCCTGCACGGCCATCATCGTGTAGATGCGGACGTAGGCGGTGTCGAACGCCTCGCCGAAGCCGAAGCCGGAGAAGATGCCCCAGATCAGCATGATCACGAGCGCCACGACGAGCGCCGTGATGTTGGCGACGTGCGGCACCTTGTGCTTGTTGTGCGTGCTGCCGAGCGCCTTGGGCAGGATGCCCTCACGGCCCATCGCGTAGAAGTACCGCATCGCGACGTTGTGGAAGGCCATGGCGCAGGCGAAGGCGCCGGTCAGGATCAGGATCTGCATGATCGTGGCCAGCCAGTGCGTGCCGAACGTCTCCATGGCGACGAAGAACGGCCCGGCCGGATCCTGCGCCGCCTCGACGACCTGGTCCTTGGGGAAGGCCGACTCGAAGGCCACGGCGGTGATCACGTAGCCCACGCCGAGGCCGATCACGGAGATCAGCGTGGCGCGCACGACGTTGCGCTTGGGGTCCTTCGACTCCTCCGCGTAGTTCGGGATCGCCTCGAAGCCGACCCACGACCAGAACGCGAGGAACACGCCGACACCGGCGGCGAGGCCGACGCCCGGATCCGTCAGCTTGAACACGTTGATCGAGTCATACGCGATGCCCGTGTCGCTGCCGCCCTGGCCGAAGATCAGCACGTCGAAGATGACCAGGATGATGATCTCGCTGACGAGCGCGATGCCGAGCACCTTGACGGACAGCTCGACGTCGAACCAGCACAGCACCGCGATCAGGACCGCGGCGACGACGGCGGGGAGGAACCACGGGATCTCCCAGCCGAACCACGTGTTGAAGTTCGTCGAGAAGAAGTACGAGAACCCGCCGAGCAGCGACACCTCGAAGAGGGCGTAGGCGACGGCACCGCAGATGCCGGTGGCGAGGCCGAGCGCCTGGCCGAGACCGTGCGAGATGAACGAGTAGAAGCCGCCGGCGGCGCTGATCTCCTTGGCCATCGCGACGTAGCCGATCGAGAAGATCGTCAGCACGACGGCCGCGAACAGGAATGCGGCCGGGGTGTAGTAGCCGGTGCCGAAGCCGGTGGCGAACGGCACGTTGAACAGCATCGCCGAGATCGGCGCGGCGCCGGTGACGGCGACGAAGATGACGCCCATCAGGCCGATGGCCCCGGGCTTGAGTCGGCCGGCGTCGGTATCGGAGATCGAGACCGTCTCGATCGTCCCCTGACGCCCGACACCCACTCCGTGGTGGTCGGTCATTGATCCTCCTTCTCTCCCCACGGCAGGTGCCGCGGTCTCCGCCGAGATTGAACCAGAAAAGGCGGTCGGTTTGAACCCCCGAACCCGCGGATTTTCGCCGTGCGCTCAGCCGGTGAAGACGGCGTCGGGCATGAAGCACCCGACCATCCACATCGGTGCATCGACGACCTCGGTGATCTTGAGGTCGCCGGCGAGCGCGCAGAGGATGTACGCGTCCTCGCGCGACAGCCCGCGCTCACGGACGAGGTGGTCGATCATCGCGCGCACCGCGCTGCGGGCGCCCTCCATCAGATCGGTCTCCACACCCGTCGTGGCGTACCAGCCGCCGCCGTCCACGCGGGGCGTGAGCGACCCGGCCGGCTTGCGCAGCTGCGGGGCGGGGATGTCGAGGCCCTTGACGACATCGACCCGGATGCGCGTGGTCATCGCGCACTCGATGCCGGCGATCGCGACCTCGCCGTCGCCCTGGGCGGCATGGGCATCGCCGAGCGAGAGCAGGCCGCCCTCGGCGCCGACGGGCAGGTACAGCGTGGCGCCGGCAGTGAGATGCCGGCAGTCGATGTTGCCGCCGCCGGCGTGGGGCGGCGGGATCGGCACGTCGCGCATGCCGGCGCCCGGCACGCCCATGGTCCCGCAGAACGGCTCGATCGGGATGCGGACCCCCGGGCAGAGCTCGGTCGTGTCGCCGTCCGTCAGATCGAAGATGCGCAGCACGGGCTCGGGGAACTCGCCGGGCGGCAGCAGGCCGAAGCCGGGGATGATGCACGACCAGCCCCAGTCGGGCAGCTCGAAGCCGAGGATCTCCACGGCCAGCGCGTCGCCCGGTTCGGCGCCGGCCACGTGGATGGGGCCGGCCAGCGGGTAGATCAGGTCGAAGTCGACCTCGAGCAGCGCGGCGGCGGGCGATTCGCGGGTGATCTGCCCCGCGGCGAAGTCGTCGGTCTCGGCGACGATCACGTCGCCCGGCTGGGCGAAGACGACGGGCGGCACGGTGACGTCCCAGCGGCGGTGGGTGGGCGCGTCGCGGCCGATGCGATGCTCGGTCATGCGACCACCTCGATCGTGCTCGCCACGCCGCGCGCCGCGGACTCGCCGGCCGGCGTGCGCACGACGATCCGCACGCGATCGGAGCGGAACAGGTCGTGCGAGTGCTCGAACGGGCGGCCGTCGCGATCCCACGCGGTGCGGATGATCGCGACGAGCGGCGTGGAGCGCTTCACCTCGAGGACCTTCGCCTCGGCCGAGCCGGCGCCGACGATCTCGATCTGCTCCATCGCCTCGC
Organism: uncultured Bifidobacterium sp.; assembly: GCA_964588635.1. Classification (GTDB taxonomy): domain Bacteria; phylum Actinomycetota; class Thermoleophilia; order Gaiellales; family F1-60-MAGs149; genus F1-60-MAGs149. The sequence continues at coordinate 3,049 of CAZPQP010000075.1, read as the reverse complement.
CGGGCCGGACGTCGAACTCGCTCTGCAGGAGCTCGTAGAGCGAGCCGCCGAGACCGTGGTCGAGCATGCCGGCGAAGCGCGCGGCGGGGAAGCGCGCGCGCTCGTAGGAGATCGGCTCGCCGTCGGCGAGGCGCACACGCACGATCTCGAGCACCAGCGCGCCGACGGCGAGGTCGAGCGCCGCGGCGGTCTCGGCGTCGGCCTCGATCGTGGCGGTCGAGAGCACGCGCGCGTCGGCCGAGAAGCCCTGGCGCCGGAGGTACGACGGCAGGCCGGCCATGCTGCGCAGATCGCGCTCGACCTTGCGGGCCGCGACGAACGTGCCGCCCGTGCGTCCCGCCTGACGGCGCACGGCGCCCATCGTCTCCAGTGCGCCCAGCGCGGCGCGCAGCGTGGAGCGGCTCACGCCATAGTGCTCCGCGAGATCGCGCTCCCCGCCCAGCCGCTCACCGGGCGCGAGCGCGCCGCTCGCGATCTCGCTGAGGATGCGATCCCGCACGCCGATGCCGGCCGGGCCGAGCTGCCCGGCGGCACCCTTGGCGTCCGCTGGCGCGGCCTTGCTCAGATCGCCTCCATCGCGGACGGCGCCTCGGGCAGCGTCTGGCCGCCGTCGACGACGATCGTCTGGCCGGTGATGAACTTGGCCTCGTCCGTGGCGAGGAACATGGCGGCGTAGCCGATGTCCTCGAGGTCGCCGAGCTTGCCGAGCGGAATCGACTCGGCCGCCGTGCGCAGGTAGTCGTCGCCGAGCCCGACCAGGCCCTCGGTGAGGATGTTGCCCGGCAGCACCGCGTTGATCGTGATCTTCTTCGGTGCGAGCTCCATCGCGGCGCCGCGCATGAAGCCGAGCTGACCGGCCTTCGAGGCGCCGTAGTGCGACAGCGCGGGGATCGCCGTGAACGGACCGGTGATCGACGACGTCAGGATGACGCGGCCGTGGCCGGACTTCGCGAGCGCCGGGATGGCGTGGGCGACGGAGAGGATGTTGCCCTTGAGGTTCGTGTCGAGCATCAGGTCGAGCGCCTCCTCGGTCATCTCCTCGAGGCGGCACTCGGGGAAGATGCCGGCGTTGGCGCAGAGCACGTCGAGACCGCCATGCCGCGCGACCGTCTCGTCGACGACGCGCTTGCAGTCCTCGGCACGGCTGACGTCGCCCTGGACGAACGACGCGTTGGCGCCGAGCGACGCGACGGCGGCGGCGCCGGTCGCCTCGTCGCGACCGGAGACGGCGACCTTGCAGCCGGCCTCCGCGAAGACGCGGGCGATGCCGAGGCCGATGCCCTTGGTGCCGCCGGTGACGAGGACGCTGCGGCCCTCGAGCGAGTTGAACATCTTGCTCATGGTGGTGACCTCCTGGTCAGGCGTAGTGCGAGAGATACGTCTCCGCGAGCGGACACGTCGCGAACGTGAAGTCGGCGCCGAGCTCCTGTGCCTCGGTCGCGTGGGCGTAGTGCGAGCCGATCCAGCAGACGAGCATCAGCCGGCGCAGCATCACGAAGGTGTCGAGCTCCGCCTCGTCCTCGGCGCTGAGGGTGCCCGCGGAGCGGTAGCCCTCGAGCCAGGATGCGCGCCACTCGGGCACCATCGGATGGTCCTCGATGAACGAGATCGTCGTGGCGAAGTCGTACATGAACCAGCCGGAGCCGCAGTCGTCGAAGTCGATCGCGCGGACGTCGTCGCCGAGCACGAGCACGTTGGCCGGGCGCATGTCGGCGTGGATCAGACCGTAGCGCTCGGGGCCCTTGCCGTACGCCTGCAGGCGCTGGTCGACGACGTCGACGGTGCGCTGGAAGAGCGCGCGGGTCTCGTCGTCGAGGCCGACGGCGTCCTGCCACGGACCCCAGTGGCCCTGCGGCCCGAGCGCGGTGTCGAAGTCCCAGGCGAAGCGGGTGAAGCCGGGGGGCCGCTGCCAGCGGCGGGCGTGGTCGTGCATGCCGGCGCTGATCGCGCCCAGCGTGCGGTAGACCGGCACGAGGTTCGCGTCGGGATCGGGCGGCGCGCCCTCCTCCCAGGCGAACAGGACGACGCTGCGCTCGGGCAGCACGTCCGTCGCCAGCTGGATCACGCGCTCGCCGCTGCTTGCGGGCAGCGGCGTGACGGTGCCGACGACGTCCTCCTGCTGCAGCGCGTCGATCCACAGCAGCTCGGAGGCGATCTCGGCGGGCGTGTGGTAGCCGATGCGGTGCACGCGCAGGGCGTAGGCGGTGCCGGAGTCGGGATCCTCGACGCGGTACGTCCAGTTCTCCGAGAGGTTGATCAGGCGCAGCGTGCAGTTCGGCGACACGTCGTAGTGCGCGAGTGCTGCCTGCGCCAGGCGATCGACCTCTTCCTGATCCACGACCTCTGCCATGGGCTCCACCTCTCCTCAGGGGCGGGAGTATATGGGCATCCGGTCTGTTCGACCAGACCGTTTCCGCGCTGTGGTCCGGTGCCTAGCCGTGGTCGCGGCCGACGACGGCCTCGAGCACGCGCGTGATCTCGTCGCGGGCGCGGATGACGCTCTCGGTCTTGCCGCTCATGTAGATGCGACCCGTGGCGCCGATCATGGCGATATCGACGACCGTCACGTCCGGGGCGACGCGCTCGGCCTCGTTGGCCGCCATCGCCGCGAACAGCGCGGGTGCCATCTCGTACACGAGCAGCGACTCGCCGGGCAGGACCATCGAGGCCTGGCGGTTGCGGTTGACGATCACCGCGTGCTGGTCCGTGATGTCCTCGATCACATCCGAGTAGAGGATGCGGGGCTTGAGCTGGTGCGACGGCTCGGCGTTGATGCCGGCGAGGATCGCCGCGCCGGCGCGCTCGACCGTCTCCGCGTCCTTGGCGTGCAGCTCGAGGACGCCGAACTGGCGCTCCACGAAGAGGATGCCGGGCTCGACCTCGGGCACGGCCTTGAGCGCGAGGTCGATGACGCGCTCGATGGCCAGACCGGGAGCGACCTCGACGATCAGGGCGTGCTCGCCCTCCATCGGCGGGTAGCCACGAGCGCGCGTCGGCGTCCCCATGTAGGCCGCGAACTGCCGACGCAGCTCGGGGATGGGGAGGTAGA
>CAZPQP010000074.1:0-9346 GCA_964588635.1 uncultured Bifidobacterium sp. | reverse complement strand
TTGCCGTTGCCGTTCGGCCGGCACACACTGGGGCCGACATGCGCAGCAACCGCCCGAGAGGTTCGATGGCCGTGGCGACGACCGCGCCGCACGGACAAGGAGCTCGCCGCACGGCGGGCGTGTTGACTGCGCTCGCCGTCGTGGCGCTTCTGGCGATCATGCTCACCCCCGCGGCCTCCGCCACGCCGTCCTGCAGCGGAACGGTGCAGGCCGGATCGACGTACACGTGTCTGCCCAATGGCACTGGCTCGGTCCAGGTGACGGTGCCGGCGCGCGTGACGTCCATCAGCGTGATCGCCGACGGCGGCGGCGGCGGGAAGAACGCGTCGCTCGGCAACGGCGGCAGCGGGGCACGTGTCACCTCGACGGTCGCAGTCACACCCGGCGCGGTCCTCACGATCTACGTCGGCGCCGGCGGAGGCGTCGGTCTCGGCGGCGGCAGCAATGTGGGCGGCGCCGGCTATGGCGCCGGCGGCAATGGCGGTCCGTACTACGGCGAGGGCTTCGGCGGCGGCTACGGCGGAGGTGGCGGCGGCTCGAGCGCGGTGCTCGTCGGTGGGACGGTTTCGGTCGTCGCAGGCGGTGGTGGTGGCGGCGGCGCCTATTACGGCGGGTCGGCCGCTGCGGCGATCGGCGGGAGCGGCGGCAACGGCGGCGGCTCCTGCGCAGTAGGCGGCGGTGGCGGCAACGCCGCTGGGTCGGGCAGCGCGGGCAGCACCAGCGGCACGGGCAACTCGACGCCCGGCAGCAGCGGCGGCTACGCCGGCAAGGGCGGCACCGGCATCTACGGCGCCGGCGGCTCGTCGAGCGGCGGTGGTGGCGGCGGTGGCGGCTACGGCGGTGGCGGCGGCGGCAACTGGAACGGGCCGTACGGCTGCATCTACGCCGGTGGCGGTGGCGCGGGCGGGAGCTACGGACCGGTGGGCACGGTGTTCGGGTCGGCCGCCAACGCGGGTGGCGTCGCCACGTCCGGGGCGGGCGGCGACGGACAGGTACTCGTCTCCTTCACCGCGCCCGCGGCGACCGTCCCGAACGCGCCCACCGACCTCGTCTTCAGCGACGTCACGACCACCTCGATGACGGCGTACTGGACGCCCCCGGCCGACGACGGCGGCTCGAGCGTGATCGGCTACGACGTCACCGTCAATGCGGGAGCACCGACGCGGGTGACGAACCCGGCGATCGACCTCTCCGGGCTGACGGGCGGATCGACCTATGCGGTCTCCATCACGGCGGTCAACGCCGTGGGGTCGTCGGCCACGGCGTTGACGGGATCGCAGACGACGTCCGCACCCGGCACGCCGACCGCGGCAGCGACGAACCTCGTGTTCAGCAGCGTGACGAGCTCGGCGATCACCGCGACGTGGACGCCACCGACGCCCGTCGCCGGCTGGCCGACGCTCGGCTACCAGGTGCGGATCGACGGCGGGCCGCTGACGTGGACGCCGACCGCGAGCTACACGGCGAGCGGCCTCGCGCCCGGCACGTCGTACGCGTTCTCGATCACGGTCGTCAATGGCGCCGGATCGTCGGCCCCCCTGACGGGCAACCGCGCGACGCTGGCGACGGTGCCCGAGGCGCCGACGACCCTGCTCTTCAGCAGCGTCACCTCCACGGCGATCACGGCGAGCTGGACGCCCCCGGCGAACACCGGCGGCTCGCCGATCCTCAAGTACACCGTCAGCGTCGATGGCGGCACCGCCGTCGATGTGGTCGGGACGCCGACCTACACCGCGACCGGACTGACCTCCTCGGCGTGGCACACGTTCTCGATCCTCGCCGTCAACGCGATCGGCGCCTCGGCCTCGGACCTCTTCGGCGCCGCCTCCACGTCGGCACCGCCCGGCTCGCCGCAGATGGCGGCGACCTCTGCGACGGTCGGCTCCCCCACCACCGTCACCCTGACGGGCTTCACCGCCTTCTCCACGCAGACCGTGCAGGTGACGGCGCCGGACGGGACGATGAGCTTCTTCACCGTGACGGTCGGCATGGGCGGCACGGGCACCGGCACGTACACGCCGAGCCAGATCGGCGCCTACAGCCTGGTGACCACGCCCGCCGCGACCTCGACGACCTTCACCGCGACGGCGGCGCCGACACCCACCCCGTCTGACTCGGGTGCAGCGAGCGCCGCTGACGGCGGAACCTCCGCAGGTGGGAGCACGACGCGCGCCGCGGCGTCGATTCGGATCGTCGGCCGGGCCGGCACGGGGCGGCGCACCGGCCGCATCACCATCACGGGTACCACCACGGGGCTGGCCGGCACGCGGGTCGTCGCGCATGTACGCCTCGCCGGCAGCTCCACGTTCGTCGTGCGCGGCACGGCTCTGGTCGACGCCCGCGGGCGCTTCACATGGCAGGGCCGTGCCACGCGCTCCGTGTCGGTGTACTTCACGGGTGCCGATGGCGGGCGCTCCAATCGTCTCAGCATCGTCGTGCGCCGCGCCTAGAGCGCGGAGTGGGACTCAGCGGATCGTCACCACCAGCAGCGATCCTGCAGCCCCGTGGGTCAGCGCCCAGTCGCCAGGGGCGATGCGGTCGAGCCACTGCGTGCCGAGGCCCGCGGCCGCCGACATGCCGGCGCTGGACAGGCCCGGGCCGTCGTCCTCGATCGACAGGATCAGGCACGCATCGTCGATACGCCCTCGGATCACGACGCGGGCTGCGTCGCCGTGGCGTGCCGCGTTCGCGAGACCCTCCTCGATCACCTGGGTCGCGACGAGCCACTGATGCTTTCGAAGCGCAGTGGCGTCGGGGAGCGACACCTGCACGTCGAGGATGCCCGTCCAGGCCTCGATGATCTCCGCGATGCGCTCGTAGCCGACGGTCTGCTCCGCCCACGGCGGTGCGGAGACTGCGAGCTGCTCGATCGCCCCGAGGCGCATCAGGACCGCCGTGCCGACGCGGCCCATGGTGTCCGGCTCGCCCGTGAGCGCCGCCTCGCGGAGCTGCATGGCCAACGCAGCGAGCTCCGACTGCACGGAGTGGTGCATGAAGACGCCGAGCCGCTGCGCATCGGCGTTGACGCCATCGGCCTGGGCCAGCAGGCCGAGCGCGTCGGCGTCGATGCGCGCCTGCAGGGCAGCGAGGATCCGCTGACGCTGGCGACCGGCCTCGACGGCCATGGCGATCAGCAGCGTGGTGATCGGCGCCTGGATGGCGACGATCACCTCGGACAGACGATCGGCCGTCAGTCCGAGCAGCGGATCCGCGATCAGGACGCTGTTGGCGAGCAGCGCCACCGGCAGCAGGACGAGCGTGCAGCCGGCGACGGCCGTGGTGCGTGCGGGCCAACGGCGGGCGGCGAGCACCGAGCAGCCGAGCACGGCGCCCGTCACCGCGAGGTACTCGACGGTGAACCAGAGCCCCGGCACCACGCCGACGCGCACGATGGCGCCGATCCCGATCAGCACGCCGAAGAAGCCGAGGATCGCTCGCACCGGCAGCTGCCAGGCGCCGAGTGCGGCGCGGAAGAGGCTTCGCGTCGAGAGCGGAGGACGATCGGGCAGCGCCCCCTGCCACATGGCCCGACTGGCCGGTCGCAGCAGCGAATCGATCGCCGTGGTCAACAGCGCCGCGGCCTCGTCGAGCCCCTGCGTCTTCGCCGGACCGGCGAGGATCGCGCCTGCCCGGCGGATCGTCTCGTCGAGCTCGCCCTTGATGGCCGCCCATGTGGCGAGCACCTCGCGATCGACGACGCCGTCCTCATGGCTGGCCCGCTCGATCAGCAGGGCGCGATCGACCAGCGCGCGGTATTGCTCGCGGAAGTCCTGGCGCCACGCCAGCGTCGCGCCGATGAGGGCACCGCCGAGCAGGCAGAAGACCGCGGAGTTGGCAGCCCTGCCGATGATGTCGCCAGCGGCGCTGGCGTGGAGATCCGCCGCATGCGCTCCGCCCGCGATCGCCACGCCGCGCACGGCGCCGGCGACGACCAGTGCGAGTGCCACACGCGCCGGGCCCGACCGGGCGCCGAGGGCACGCAGGATCACGAGCACGACCGCGAAGGCGGCTTCGGCGATGACGGCCACCGCGAGCCACCGCCCCCAGTCGCGCAGCGCCGATCCCTGCTCGGGGACGAAGGCGACGACGCCGATCGCACCGATCAGCACGGACAGGACGATCGCCGCGTTCGACAGCGCGAGCGGCGAGAGCAGCCTGCTGCTCAGCGCGGGGCGGCTCACCCTGCGGCGACCTGGCCGCGCAGGCGATTGAGCGCCTGCACCAGTTGCACGCGCTGGTTCAAGGAGGAGTTGCGCGGGATCTCCAGCCGCTCGCAGATGCGTGCGATGGTCTGCTCGACTGCGCTCGCCGAGACGCCGCGCTGCTGTGCGATCTCCGCGGTCGTGATGCCGGCGCCGACGGCGAGCAGCACCTCGACCTGGACGTCGGTGAGCGAGGCTGTGGGCCCGGTGGTCATCGTGCTCAGCGTGCGCTGGGCGAGCGGGGCGCGCTCCACCATGCCGATCGACTGCACGAGCTGGCCCACATCGTCGACGTCGGCCTTGCAGACGTAGAGGGAGCCGGGCGGAAGCTCGGGCATCGCACCGCCGGCCAGACGCGGATCGCGGTAGCTCGTGAGGATGCAGATGCCGATCGCCGGCAGTGACTTGCGCAGCGCCCGCGCGAGGTCGATGCCCGTCGGTCCGGGCCCGAGATCGAGGTCGAGCACGGCGACCGACGGGCGGAACTCGAGCGCCACCGCGTGCGCCTCGCGCGCCGTGGCGGCCGCGCGGACCTCCAGCCCGCGACCGGCCAGGGCGCCGGCGAGCGTGGAGAGGCCGAACGGATGGTCGTCGACGACGAGTACGCGGGTGGTGTGCACAGCGCGAGCATGGCGCAATTCGCCCACCGAGGGTAGGAACCTCGGGAAATCCCCAGGCGGAGCGGGGCGATGCATGTGCCGCGTGATGCCGGGTTGCGCGTCGTCCGAGAGAAGCCCCAGCCATGCGCCCCACGCTGCTCCTCGCGCACACCGGGGTATCGTCCTGGCCGCAGCCGTTGCGACATGAGCTGACGATCGCGCCGGGGCAATGGCGACGCGGCACCTTGCGACCGCCGTAGACTCCGCCCATGGCAGCGAAGAGCGGTGACCGCACGGCCCACTGGCCGGCCATCGAGAAGAAGCACGGCCAGCCGATCGACCACTGGCTCGCACTCGTCAAGACCGTGCCGAGCGGCAGGTATCAGGACCAGATCGACCTGCTGCGCCAGGGGCACGGCTTCTCACAGGCGCATGCGAACGCCGTCGTCATGTACGCGCGCGGCTCGACGACGACGAAGCGCTTCGGCACGCTCGACGACTACCTGCAGGGCGCGGACCCGGCGGCGGCGGTAACGCTGCGTGCGATCTTCGCCGCGATCGGCGAGCGCTTCCCCGACCTCGAGCTCGTACTGGCCTGGAACCAGCCGATGCTCAAGTCCGGTGACGGCTACGTGTTCGGCGCGTCGATCGGCAAGCGGCACATCCTGATCGCACCGTGGGGGGACGGCAACCTCGCCACCTTCGCACCGCGCCTCGTCGGGCTCGAGCTCAACAAGAAGACGGTGCGCGTGCCCTTCGACTGGGACGTTGATGCGCAGCTGCTGCAGGACATGACGGCCGCGCGACTCGCGCAGCTCGAGCAGTAGACCGGGCGCGCTACCGGCGCAGCAGGCGCCGCGGACGCACCGCGCCACGCATGCGCTCGCGGCGGGTGCAGCGGTCGCGCAGCGCGCCCGTCACCCGCTCGGTCTCCGCGCGGACGACGTGGACGGCGGCCTCGGCCTCGCCGGGTGGCCCGTAGCGCGCCAGCACGACGGCGTCGACCCAGCGCTCCGTCGGCACGGCGAAGGTCGTCTTCACGCGCGCGCCGACAGCACCGATGCTCTCGCCGTGCGTCGCGATGCCCTGGTCGTCGAGCCACGCCTCGAGCTCGGCGTGCGCGGCGATCGCCGCCCGCCGCGGGTCATCGGTGCGGCGCGCCCGCACCGCGCGCAGCGCCTTGGCCAGCCAGATGAGCAGGCCGAGCGCCACCAGGGCCAGCACCGCACCGGCCAGCAGGAGCAGGCGCCGCGGCCAGGGCGAGGCCGCCGGCGCATCCTCGACCAGGGCCAGCGCCGCGGCCGACGAACCGGTGGCACCGCGATTCGGTCCCGCGCCGTTCGGCAGCTCGTCCTCGCCCGCGAGCCCCGCCAGCGAGCCGCCGGGCTGGGCGATATCGCTCGTGCTGAACGCCGACGACGTGCTCGACGTCGACGAGGCGAGACGACGCGAGGGCGTCGGCTCGAAGGACACCCAGCCGGCGTACGGGAAGCGCACCTCGACCCACGCGTGGGCATCGCGATTGGTGACGACGCGCTTGCCGCCGTCCAGCTGCCCCTGGGCGAAGCCGAAGGCCACGCGCGCCGGGATGCCGAGCATGCGCAGGAGCACCGCCATCGAACCGGCGAAGTACTGGCAGTGGGCGGCGCGGCGGTCCGACTGGAGGAAGACCGGTAGCGGACCCAGCACGCTGACGCCGCCGTACGACGCGGTCTCGTCGTACGAGAACTCCTTCTGGAACCAGTTCTCGAGGATCACCGCAGCCTGATACGGCGTCTCGGCGTCTGCGGTCAGCTCCCGCGCGACCCGGTACGGCTCGCGCCACCCGTCGATCGGCGAGATGATGCCCGGATCGCCGTTCAACTGGCGCTGGAAGACGCGCTGCACCTCGGCCTCGCGCCCCGGCTCGCCGAAGGCCGGATACACCGCGCCGTCGAGGGTGAGGTCCGCCGGGTCGGGCTTCGAGAGCGTGGTCGCGACGGGGGTGTCGGCCGTCGGCTGCGTCGGGGAGACCGGTCGGTCGATCTTCGTGTCGGCGCGGTCGGCGTTCCAGGGGCCGGGACCATCCGGATCCGCATGCCGCCCGCCGAGCATGAGGCCGGCGAGCTCCTGCAGCACCGCCTGGCGCGGGTCGGTGGGCGCGCCCAGCACGTCGGCGTCGAGCACCGCCGGTGTCAGCGCGCGGTCGGCGAGCGTGACGGTGTACGTGGCGCCGAGCGGCAGATCCTCCGCGAGCACCACGCTGCCGCCGCTGGCGAGCGTGACCGGACGCACCGCACCCGCCAGCCCGCCGATGGCGACGGTGCCCGCGGGCAGCGGCAGATCGCGGGTGAGCGTCGCGAGGTTGCGGATCTCCGCGGTGCGCACCGGAACCCGGTCCGCACGCAGCGCCGGGGCGAGCAGGTCGCCCGGCAGATCCACCGTCGCGCTCCGTGACGTCGAGACCACGCGCTGCGCCGCCTGCCAGCGGAACCCGTCGAAGCGCTCGAGCACGCCGACCCGGAGGTAGTCCACATCCGGATCGCCGACCTCCAGCACCGGCGTCTCGTCCTTGCCGAAATCGAGCGCCGTGAGCTGCTGGTCCCAGACGAAGCCGACGTTGACCGGCTGCGGCTCGTCGAAGGTCCAGCGCTGCCAGTCGAGGGCGCCGCCCGGCGCGACGCCGGGCACCGCCGCGAGCGCCACCGCGACGACGACCAGCGCGCCGCCGGCGAGCGCCGCGATGCGCGTCCTGACTCCACCACGCCCCTCGCCTCCCGGCATGGCGCACAGCACCGTCACGCCGAGCGCGCAGAGCGCGAGCCCCTGCACCGCGATGCGCTCGGGTACGACGAAGAGCGTGGCGAGGACGACCGCACCGGCGACGGCGAGGACGGCCAGGAGCGGAATCCGGAAGGTCAGGAGGCCGGCGGCGCACAGCACCAGCAGCCCCAGCGCGATGAGCCGGACCGCCAGCACCGCATCGGGCTCGCCCACGCCGTCGGCCGGGAACACCACACGCACCCACGCCGTGCCCGCGTTGCGCAGCGTCTCCTGGATCTGATCCACGTAGCCGCCTGCTCCGAGATAGCCGTCGCGGCCGCGCACGTCCTCCCGCCACGGCCAGGCGCCGGCGCGGGCGCCGAGCACGAGCAGGCCGCCGAAGGCGGCGGCGACCACAACCGCGACGGCACGGAGCACGCGGGGCCGGATCAGCCGCAGCAGCCACGCCACGGCGCCGATCGCGACAACGGCGAGCAGCGGCAGCCGCCACGCGGGCGACGGCTCGACGAGCAGGCGCAGGTAGACCACGATCCACCCGGCGCAGAGCAGGTACAGCACGACCGGCACGGCCGCGCCGGCAACGCGACGGGGTGTCATGCGACCGCCTCCGCCGCGACAGTCATCGTCTCGACCGCCGGCATGGCCATGACCGCCACGCCCGCGGCGGCGGACCAGGCCTCTGCGATCGCTCCCCCGACGGGCACGACGCGGACGGGCACCTGCATCGCCTCGCGCCCGAGCAGCGCCACGAGGGCAGGCGAGGCCGACGGTGTGAGCACCGTCAGCGCCGCGCCGGCGAGCAGCGAGCGATCGCGCAGCATGGCGTCCGCCAGGGGCAGTTCGCGGTCGGCCTGCACTGCGGCGAGGGCGTCCATCGCCGCGAACCACGACCCGCTGCCGCCATCGAGGGGGATGCGCTGCGTCGTCGCCCCGACGAGGACGAGCGTCGCCTGCTGCCCCTCCGCGCCGACGCCGCGGACGAGCGTGGCGGCGGCCTCGAGCAGGCGCTCGAGCGCCGCGGGTTCCGCAGCGAACTCGGCGCGGTCGAGGTCGACGAGGATCGACAGCTCCGCCCGCGAGGCGTCCTCCATCTCGCGCACCATCAGCCGCCCGGTCCGCGCCGAGGTCTTCCAGTCGACGCGGCGCAGCGACTCGCCGTGCTGATGCTCGCGGATGCCGTGGAGGTCGTACCCCACGGGCTGGGCACGCCGAGCCCGCAGGCCGAGGTCCCCATCGCCGGCCACGCCATCCGCGACGCCGCCGGGCTCGGTCCAACGCGGCCAGACGATGACGGCCGAGGCGCCGCTCAAGGTGCGATCGGCGCGGGCGAAGCCGAAGGGATCGCCGAGCGCCAGCTCGCCGTCACGCACCGCATGCACGCCACGCGGCAGCCCGGGCACGGTGAAGCGCGCCAGGTGCGCACCGTCGCCCTCGCGGGCCACGGAGGCCGCCAGCCGCTCGGCACCGAACTGCAGGTGCAGGTGGCCGCCACCAGGCGCCGGCCCGTCGATGCGAGCCGTGGCCGCGAACGGCTCGTCCGCACGCGGGCGGGCCGGGACGAACGCGATCGACAGCCGAACGGCGGCATGCCGATGGCGGCGCAGTACCGCCGCCGCCGCCAACGGGCCGATGGTCAGCGCCAGGGCGAGCGGCACGAGCGCGGCGGCACCGAAGCCGAACGCGACGGCGTAGGCGGCAATCCCGCCGACCAGCGCGACCCATCCGCGGCGCGTCAGCATGGCTACATCGGCACCGGCGTGCGCGCCACGAGCTCGTCGACGA
>CAZPQP010000073.1:462-9417 GCA_964588635.1 uncultured Bifidobacterium sp. | reverse complement strand
GTGAGGTCCGTCATCGTGCGGACGAACAGGTGATCCGGATCGGACGTCACCGCGTTGCGCACGAACTCGCCGTCGAGCTTGACGATGTCGACCGTGAGGCGCTTGAGGTGGTGGAACGAGCTGTAGCCCGCGCCGAAGTCGTCGAGGGCGAAGCGGCAGCCGAGCGCGCGCAGGATCTCGATGAACTCGTCTGCGTTCGCCGTGGTGTCGACGAACGTCGTCTCCACGATCTCGAACAGGAGCCGCGATGGCTCGACGCCGCTCGTTGCCAGCAGCGCGGCGATGTGCCGCGCGTTGGCCGGCTCGGTGATCAGGCTGCCGGAGACGTTGACGGACAGGCCGACGCGGGGATCGGGCATGCGCGACAGGTATGAGATCGCGCGCTCGATGATCCAGAAGTCGACGCGGGACTCGAGCCCGAAGCGACCGGCCGCGTAGAGAAACGCGCTCGGCAGCAGCAGCGAACCGTCGACATCGGGCAGGCGCAGGAGCAGCTCGTAATAGACGGGGCGGCGATCGTCGGACCGCACGATCGGCTGGGCGTAGAGCGTGAACGCGTCGGTCTCGAGCGCCGTGCGGATGCGCGTGGCCCAGGCGAGTCGCGCGGCCATGTGCTCGCGCTGCTCGGCGGCGGCCGCGTACACACGGACGGCGTCGCGCCCGGCCTGCTTCGCCTCGTACATCGCCAGGTCCGCATCGACCAGGAGGTCGGCGGCGTTCTCGCTCGCGCCGCTGGTGATCTCGGCGATGCCGATGCTGACGGTCAGGCGGAACTCGACGTTGGCGGCGACGCGCACCGGGAGCTCCGCCGTCATCGCGCGGATCTTCGCGGCCAGCTCCTTCGCATCCTCGACGGTGGTGCGGGCGAGGAGGATCGCGAACTCGTCGCCGCTCAGACGTGAGATGACGTCGGTGCTGCGCGTCGCGTCGCGCAGCAGGCTCGCGAATTCGATGAGGTACGCATCGCCGGCGCTATGGCCGTACGCGTCGTTGACGTGCTTGAAGTGGTCGAGGTCGAGGAACAGCACTGCGCCCGTGTCACCGAAGCGATCGGCCGTCTCGATGGTGCGCTGCACCTCCTCGCCGAAGCGGCGACGGTTGATGAGCCCGGTCAGCGTGTCGTGGTCCGCGAGGTACCGGAGCGAGCGATCGTTGGCGAGCACTTCGCCGATGTCCTCGATGCGAATGGCGCGGTTGCGGATCTCACCGTGCTCGTCGCGGATCGTGTCGACGTGCACGGCGGCCCATAGCTCGCGACCATCCTTGTGCACGAGCGGCAGTTCCGTCTCCTCGAAGTCGCGGCCGCGGCGGATGACGCGTTTCGATCCTGGCCCGAGGGTGAACTGGTCGAGTCCCAGCAGCGTCCGCCCGTGGGCCCGCAGCTCATCCGCGTCGAACCCGAGCATGTCGAGGAGCGCGTCGTTGACACGCACGATCCGCTCGCTCTCCCGCCGCGTCGGGTCGACCTCGGTGATCGCCAGGCCGACGCTCGACTGCGCGAAGCCGCGATGCAGAATGTCGTCCCGACTGGGAAGCGGACCACCTTCGTCGAACGACTGGCTCATCGATACCTGACTGCGCCCCTGGGGCGCGGAGAAGCGCCTGCTTGCCGCGCTGCAGTCACTCTATCGGTCTGCGGGTCAGGCGCATGACGGAGAACCCCCCTTCGCTATGCGGCCTGCTACGCAAGGGGATTGAGCGTGGGAGGCACCCGGCGACCAGCGCGCTCGGCGCCGACTCCCGCCACGACGACCAACACGATGCCGCCGAGTTGCAGGACGTTCGGGAATTGCGAGAGCAGAAGCGCGCCCCACAACGTGCCGACGGCCGGTTCCAGCGCCATCAGCGTCCCGAACGTCGCGGCGCTGAGGCGGCGCAGTGCCGCTACCTCGAGCGCGAAGGGAATCACCGGCGCGAGCACCGCCAGACCGACGGCAAGGGCAATGGCGCCCGGAGTGATATGTCCCCAGGCCTGCGGGATACCGGGAATGGCCGCGGCCGCCGCGGCGATGGGGATCGTGATGGCGAGACCGTCGAGCCCGCTGAAACGATCGCCCACGCTCTGCGTGAGCAGGATGTACGCACCCCAGCCGGCACCGGCGATCAGCGCGAGCACCACGCCGACCAGATCGGTCTCGCCGACCCACGGCTCGGTCAGTGCGATCACCCCGCCCAGCGCCAGCGCCGGCCAGATCAGGGCGCTGCGACGGTGCGCGCGAAATGCGGCGACCGTCAGCGGGCCGAGGAACTCGATCGCGACGGTCGTGCCGAGCGGCAGGCGGTCGAGCGCGCCGAGGAACGCAACCATCATCACGCCCGTGATCACGCCCAGCAGCAGCGCGGCGCGCAGATCCTCGCGCGAGTAGTTGCGCAGCTTCGGGCGGGCGATGGCGATCAGCATCAGGCCGCCCGCCGTCAGGCGCAGCCAGCCAGTGCCCGCCGGACCGACCATGTCGATCAGGCGCGGTGACAGCGCGACGCCGAGCTGGACGATCACGATCGCCGCGACCGCGAGCGACCAGGCGGGCGCACGATCCGTCATCGGCGTGCGACGCGCGCTACCAGCGGTCCCAGCGGATCAGGCTGGAGATATCGCCGCGCGGGGCGGGCTTGAAGGTCTCGCCGGTGTAGAAGCCGGTCGGAATCAGGGCGGACTGGGTGACGGCGTCGTAGTCGATGCCGAGGATCTCCGCGCACTCGCGCTCGTACGTCAGATGCAGCGTCGTCCAGCACGTGCCGAGTCCACGGGCGCGCGCGGCGAGGCAGAAGCTCCAGCCGGCCTGCACGATCGAGCCCCAGCCGGCCGCCTGCGACTCGGGCGACCAATCGTTGAGACGCCCGGCGACGCACGGAATCACCATGGCCGGCACCTCGTGCATGCGATCGGCCAGATACCGCGCCGACGAGGCCATGCGCTCGGTCGCCGGATCCAACTCGCCGCCCGCATCGTCGTAGCGCGCACCGGCGTAGGCGTCGTACGACTTGAGGTACCACGCCGCCAATGCCGCCTTCTGCGCCGGATCCGTCACCACGACGAAGGTCCACGGCTGCGAGTTCGACGCCGTCGGCGCCTGCAGCGCCAGCGCGATGCACTCCTCGAGCAGTTCGCGCGGGACGGGCCGCTCGAAGTCGAGGCGCTTGCGGACGGCGCGCGTGGTGGAGAGGAGCTGATCGGGGGTGAGCTGCGGCATGGGAGTACCGTAGTCCACCGACTATGCTCCGCGCAGCGCAGCGCCAGCCGGCGCCGCCCGCCGTCCATGAACATCCCCGCCGCCAACGACGACAACGCCGCTCCCGAGCTTGTCCACGTCGGCAAGGTCACGGCACTCGCCGTGATCGCCGCGCTCGGCGGCTTCCTGTTCGGCTACGACAGCTCCGTGATCAACGGCGCCAACAAGGCGATCTACGAGCGCTTCGACATCACCGACGGCTTCTTCCAGGGCTTCGTCGTGTCGATCGCGCTGCTCGGCTCCGCCGTCGGCGCCTTCATCGGCGGACGGCTCGCGGAGAAGTACGGCCGCAAGCGCGTGATGCTGATCGCCGCCGTGCTGTTCCTGATCGCCGGCATCGGCTCGGCGTTTCCCTTCGCGATCTACGACTTCATGGGGTGGCGGCTCGTCGGTGGCTTCGCCATCGGCCTCGCCGCGATCGTGTCGCCGATGTACATCGCCGAGATCGCGCCGGCGCACATGCGCGGACGGCTGTCGTCCCTCTTCCAGTTCGCGATCGTGATCGGCATCTTCGCCACGCAGGTCGTCAATCAGGTCGTGCTCAACGCGGCCGGCGGCAGTGCCTCCAACGCGCTCGGCCCGATCGAGGCCTGGCAGTGGATGTTCATCCTGATGGCCGTGCCCGCCACCATCTACTTCCTGCTCGCGTTCACCCTGCCCGAATCGCCGCGCTATCTGGTCTCCATCAACGCCGGTGATCGCGCCAAGCAGGTGCTGGAATCGATCTTCATCGAGCCCGTCGAGGCCAAGGTGACGGCGATCCGTGCCTCGCTCGACGCCGAGGCAAAGCCGTCGTTCGCCGACCTGCGCGGCAAGCGCTCGTTCTTCCTGCCGATCGTCTGGGTCGGCCTCGCGCTGGCCATCTTCCAGCAGTTCGTCGGCATCAACGCGGTGTTCTACTACTCCAACCTGATCTGGGAGGCCGTCGGCTATCCGCCGACCGAGGCCTTCACGACCTCGACGATCATCAGCGTCGTCAACGTCGTCTTCACCGTCGTCGCGATCCTGCTCGTCGACCGCGTCGGCCGCAAGCCGCTCCTGCTCGTCGGATCCATCGGCATGGCGGTCACCCTCGCGATCATCGCCTGGGTGTTCGTGATGGCCCCGCAGAGCGCCAACGGCACGCCAGACCTCTCGTCCACGCAGGGCTACGTCGCCGTCGTCGCGCTGTGCGGCTTCGTCGCCTTCTTCGCGTCGACGTGGGGACCGATCGTGTGGGTGCTGCTCTCGGAGATGTTCCCCAACTCGATCCGCGCCGCCGCGATGAGCGTCACCGTGATGGCCAACTGGATCGCGAACTTCATCGTCTCGGAGACGTTCCCCGAGCTCGTGCACGTCTCGCTCGGACTCGCCTACGGGCTCTTCACCCTCTTCGCCGTGCTGTCGTTCTTCTTCGTCTGGAAGTGGGTCAAGGAGACCCGCGGCGCAGAGCTCGAGGCGATGGAGAGCCTCGAGGGCATCGACCTCGACGAGGCCGCTACGGCGTAGCGCCGCCGGCGCCCGCCTGCTGCGCGGCGTCGAACCGCGCACGGCCGGCGAGGATCATCTCCTCAGCGACCTCGCGGTCCTCCCACTCGCCGATCGTCACCGTCTTGTGCTCCTCGAGGTCCTTGTAGACCGAGAAGAAGTGGGCGATCTCCTCGAGCAAGTTCGGATTGATGTCCGAGAGGTGCTCGTTGTGGGACCACGACGGATCGTCGTGCGGGATCATCAGGAACTTCGGATCGTCGCCGGCCTCGTCGTGCATGTGCAGGACGCCGACCGGATCGCACGGGATCAGGCAGCCCGGGAAGGTCGGTTCCGTCAGGAGCACCAGCACATCCAGCGGGTCCCCATCCTCGCCGAGCGTGTCCAGGAGGAAGCCGTAATCGGTGGGGTAGTGCGTGCTGCCGCGCAGGGTGCGATCCAGGACCACGGTGCCGTACGTCTCGTCGTACTCGTACTTGTTGCGACTCCCCTTCGGGATCTCGATGTACGCGACGGGGATGGTCTTCGGGGTGTGCTTCACAGAAGGATCGTCTCACACTCGGTCTGCCTGCGAGGCCACTGGTAGTCTCGTCGCGTGACCGCGAAGAGGGCCATCCTCGCCTGCCTCGGCGTGATCGCCGCGGCCGTGCTCCTGACGACGATCGCGCATCGCGTCGCCGCCGAACGCCGTCAGGACGCGCTCGACGCGTTCTACGCGACTCCCGACGGCTTCGAGGCGGCGCCGCCGGGCACGGTCTTCCGCACGCAGCGTCTGCCGAGCGCCGACGTGGTCGGCGGACGCGCGTATCGCCTGCTGTACCGCACCGAGCGCGCCGATGGCTCCGCTGCCGTCTCCGGTGCCATCGCCATCGTGCCGACCGCGTCTGCTCCGGTCGGAGGGCGGCCGGTCCTCGCCTGGGCGCACGGCACGATCGGGCTGGGTCGCGGGTGCGCGCCCTCACGGCGCACACACCCGCTCCAGGCATCGCCATGGGCCGTGGACGCGATCGCCAACGGGTTCGCGCTGATCGCGACCGACTACGCCGGATTGGGCACCGCCGGACCGAACGGCTACCTGCTGGGGCGCAGCGAGGCGCACGACATTCTCAACTCCGTGCGCGCGCTCGACGCCGTGCCGGGAGCGGATCCGAGTCGGCGCTGGACCGTCCTCGGCCACTCGCAGGGCGGGCATGCCGCCGTCTGGGCCGCCGAGCTCGCCCGTGAGGAACTGCCCGACCGGCCACTGCTCGGCGTGGCGGTCGGTGCTCCCGCCCTCAACCTCGCTGCGATCGTGACCGACCAGTGGGCGTCCGGCATCGGCTGGGGGGTCGGCGCCGAGATGTACCTGTCGTGGCCAGCGGCGTATCCCGAGGTCGCTTTCGATCGCGCCGTCTCCTGGCTCGGGCGGCGCTATGCCGGTCCGGTCGCCGATGCATGCCTCGGTGAGGGCATTCCCGTGCCGACGCTGCTCGGCTTCCTGGCGGCGGAGGTCGGATTGCCGTTCTTCGACGAGAACCCGCTGCGCGATCCGCAGCTTGCCGCGATCGTCGAGCGCCAGACACCCACGCCATTGCCATCGAACCTGCCCGTGCTGATCGCGCAGGGCACGGCGGATGCCGTCGTTCCGCCGGCATCCAACGCCATCACGCAGGAGCAGTGGTGCGCCGCCGGCTCCGAGCTGACGATGGTCTGGCTCGGTGGCGTCGGCCACGTACCGGCCGGCCCGATCATCGGGACGATGGGCGTGCCGTGGCTGCGGGCGCTCTACGACGGCGCCAAGCCCGGACCGCACTGCAGCTTCGTGCCGCCCGTCCCCGTCTCCGGATCCCGTCTGCGCGACGCCGTCGACATCGGCACCTAGGTGACGCCGAGCAGCAGCGCCGCCTCGAGGCCGGCGCCGATGCTCAACGCCACGAGGTGGCTCTCCTCGTCGAGGATCTCGTGGATGGTGCGCGTCATCACGCCGCCGGCCAGCAGGGCCACCAGACCCGCGATCACCACGGGCGGCGCCTGCCAGCCCAGGCCGAGGCCGTAGCCGACGACGATCGCGCCGGCCAGGACGATGCCGCCCTGCGGCGACCCGAGCTTCACCGCGAGTCCGTGCGCGTTGAGGGCGATGTGCAGGCCGATGGCGACGGCGAAGAGGATGATCGGACCGATCTCGACGCTATCGCGCACCGCCAGCAGGTACCCGACGATCAGTGCCGACAGCGCCGGCTGCACGATGCGCACGCGCGGGTGCGGGGAGAGGCCGTGCTGACCATGCTCGGCGGCACGCAGGATGAGCGTGCCGATGATGCCGATCAGCACCAGCAGGTACGCGTGCAGCTCGGCGTAGGGAAGGCGCCCCTCCGTCGAGCGACGCACGATCTCCGCGCCCTCCGCGAGTTCCGGCAGGAGGTGCACGACGACATACGCGATGCCGATGCCGGCGCCACCGGCCAGCAGGTAGGGCGGCCAGGTGCGTCCCAGCAGGCGCGGTTCCGCCGCGACGATGCAGGCCAGTGCGATCGCGCCCGCGGCGATGAGGGTGGTGCCCATACGGGCATTGTGACCGGCGCAACGAGCGCAGCGCCAACGTGGGGCAGTATGGGGGTGTGCGCACAACGCCCGCAAAGGGGTGCGCCGCTTCGGCGCGAACCCCCATATCGATGCGCTTCCGCATTGGCAGCTCCGCTCGAACGCTGGTCGCGGCGTGCCTGATTGCCGGTGCAGTGGCGCTTGCCCTCAGCGTTCCGCAAGCGTCCGCGCAGACCAGTCCGCCACGCCCCGTCGCGCTCGGCAGCTTCTGGATCACCTACTACTGGTTCGCACCCGAGAGCTGGTTCACCGCCAAGAAGATCATGGCCCCGGGGCTCAAGACGGCGTACCGCGAGGACTTCCTCTACTCGGCACGCGGCGTCAGCATGCAGGGCACCGGTACCGGCGACGACAACGTCCAGCTCCACTGGCGCAGCGGCGCGGGCGCCTGGGTCAACAATGCCGGCCTGCCGACGAGGACCGCGGCGAGCGGCTTCACCAACGGCGCGCCGTACGCGCGTCCCGGCGGCTGCGTCTGGTGGGCGATCGATCCGGCGACCGGGAATCCCAACCTCGCATCGACCGACAACCTGCGGCCCACGTTCGCCAACGAGGACGGCACGTGGCAGAACCCGCCCGCCAATCCGGCCGCGTACAAGGTCGTCTGCAAGAAGGCGGCCGTGCTCGCGGGGCAGCCGGACGATCTCAACTACCGCGGCTACCCCGACCTCTTCGGCGTCGGCATCGGCACGAGCGTCACGCCGTGGAAGTCGATCGCGACGGACCTGGCGGTGATTCCCCGCGGGACGGCGATCTACATCGATGCGCTCAAGAACACGCCGTCCAAGGGCTGCTTCAGCGCGGACGACACGGGTGGCGCGATCATCGGCAAGCACATCGATGTCCTGATTCCGCCGGACAAGTCGCTCAAGCTCCCGACCAAGGGCGACCTTGTCGCCCTCCCGAAGGGCGTTGACTGCCCGCCGCCGACGGCGCTGGCGCCCGGTCCGCTCGGCAATCTCAACGTCTCCTACCTGATTCCCGCGTCGGAGAAGTTCTCGGCCGGTTCCAAGACGCCTGCGCCGGGGCTGCGCTACCAGAGCCTCAGCGAGGATTTCCTCTACGGCACCGACGGTGTGGTGGCCCGCTCCATCGGCGTGACGAAGAAGGGCAAGACGATCCTGGCGCTCGGCGGTGGCTGGTGGGTCAACGCCCGCGGTCAGCGCACGAAGCAACTGACCGACGGCAACTGGTCGAAGGGCGTACCGGTGTGGCGTGACGGCGGCTGGCGCACGAAGCGCGGTCGGCCGACGTACAAGAAGCCCGACGGCACGTGGTCGTCCGGCGTCGGTGTCCGCTTCCTCAAGTACCGCGACCGCTTCGGCTACGCCAAGAAGGGCCAGTACGTCCCGTGGAAGACCGTCGTCTCCACCAAGGACACGGCACCGCTCGGCACGCTCCTGCGGCTCGACACGATTCCGAGTGCGACTTGCATGGTCGTGAACCAGCTGCAGCCGCTGCTCCCGAAGTCGACCATCCAGGTGATGGTGCCCGCCGGCACCGACCCCTCGACGCTGCCGTCGCTGGCGCCAGCGACCGTGCTCGCCGCCACCGCGGGAACCCCCACCGGCTGCCCGTAGCCAATCTGGATCCGGATCCAAATTGGCAGGTTTCGAACCAATTTGGATCCGGATCCAAATTGGCAGGTTTCGAACCAATTTGGATCCGGATCCAAATT
>CAZPQP010000073.1:0-362 GCA_964588635.1 uncultured Bifidobacterium sp. | reverse complement strand
GGAGCGCCTCTGCGAGAGGACGAGGGGCACGCGGATTCACGCATCCCAATTGACCAAGACGTGCAGGCGGGTGTGGTTCGGTCTGCGCTCGGCGTCACTCTGTCGGCCGAGTGTGACGAGCTGGCACAGCGCTGTGGCTGGGACATGCGCTCGAATCACGGGCATGACACGGCCCAACCGCATCGACTATGGATTGACCCCGCTCCACGTGATCTCGAGAGGCGTCGAGGAAGGCGTGCTGTTTCCGGATCCAGACGCGCACCGACTCTTCTGGAACGAATTCGGTGCTCGCGCGCTGGAGTTCGGCGTGGTGATCGGGCACGTCTGCCTGATGACAACGCACTATCACCTGCTCGTGCGTG
>CAZPQP010000072.1:8669-9654 GCA_964588635.1 uncultured Bifidobacterium sp. | reverse complement strand
GCCGCCGCGGGCGCTACGTGGCGATGATCGGCGACGGCGTCAACGACGTGCCCGCGATGAAGGCCGCGCGGATGTCGATCGCGCTCGGCTCGGGCTCGCAGATCGCCAAGGGCGTCAGCGACATGGTGCTGCTGAACGGCTCGTTCTCGTCGCTGCCGCAGGGCGTCGCCGAGGGGCGTCGCATCCTCTCGAACATCCGCCGCGTCGCGAAGCTGTTCGTGGTCAAGAGCTCGTTCGCCGCGGTCCTGATCCTCACCATCGGCGTGGCCGGCGAGGCCTATCCCCTGCTGCCGCGCCACCTGTCGCTCGCCGGCGCCTTCACCGTCGGCATCCCGGCCTTCCTGCTCGCCGTCGCGCCCAGCGTCGGCCTGCCGACGAAGGTGCCCTTCCTGCGCGATCTCCTGCGGTTCAGCGTGCCGGGCGGCATCGTCAGCGCCATCGGCGTGCTGGCGGCGTACACGATCACCCGCAGCATCCCGGGCCACGACCTCGTCGACGCGCGCTCGGCCGCGCTGCTCGTGCTGATCCTGATCGGCTACTACCTGATCCTGCTGCTCGAGGACGAGGCGATCGAGCAGTCGCACGTGCGCGCCTGGGGCGTCGGCGTCCTGATGGCGTGCCTCGTCGTCGGCATCCTCGGGGCGTACTACATCCCCTTCGTCGCGGACTTCTTCGAGATCGACCCGCCCGACTTCTCCGAGTGGCTCGTGATCCTCGGGTCCGTCGCGATCGCGATCGGCATCCTCGGCGTGCTCGGCTTCCGCGCGCCGCTGTTCGTGCGGAGCCTCTTCCAGCGCGCGCGGCCCGTCGACGAGTGATCGCGCAGCGCAGCGCGAAAAGCCGCCCAAGCCGCCGTTTGGTTAACAGAGGGGTCAGACCCCTCTGTTAACCAGGCGGCGTCGTTAACAGAGGGGTCTGACCCCTCTGTTAACCAAACGACGCGATGGGGCGGTCTGCCCTTCGGCGTCCTCAGTCGGCGGTGACG
>CAZPQP010000072.1:0-8659 GCA_964588635.1 uncultured Bifidobacterium sp. | reverse complement strand
GACCGCGCGGTCTGATCCTTCGGTGTGCTCAGTCCGCGGTAACGGGCGCCGGAGCGCTGTCGCCCCCGCCGGAGGCCTCGCCACCGGTGCCCTTGCCGCGTCCACGACCACCGCGACGGCGGCGGCGCTTCTTCGGCGCGTCGCCCTCGGCGCGCGGCTCGGACGAGCCCTGCGCGGGCGCCTCGGCGACGGCGTCGGGGTTGTCGACGATCGCCTCCTCGACCTCGCCGGACTCCTCGGCGGCCTCGATCTCCTCGGCCCGCGCGATCTCCTCGGGCGAGAGCTTCGGCAGCGGCTTGTCGATGCCCCAGCGCTGGATCTCGCGCTTGAGGAGCTTCTCGATGGCCTCGAGCTTCGGCTTCTCCTTGTTGGAGACGAACGAGATCGCGAAGCCGTCACGGCCGACGCGGCCGGTACGGCCGATGCGGTGCACGTAGACCTCGGGCTCGTCGGGCAGGTCGTAGTTCACGACGTGCGTGACGTGGCTGACGTCCAGGCCGCGCGAGGCGACGTCGGTGGCGACGAGGATCGGGATCCGCTTGCCGCGGAACGCGATCATCACGGAGTCGCGGGCGCCCTGGCCCATGTCGCCGTGCAGCGCGCGGACCTTGTGGCCACGGCGCTTGAGGTCGTCGGCGAGCTTCTGCGTGCCGATCTTGGTGCGGGCGAAGATGATCGTGGTGGGCGGCTTCATCTCCTCGAGGAAGCGCTCCAGCAGCTCGAGCTTGTCGCGGCCCTCGGCGTAGGCGATGCGCTGCTCGATCGTGTCGACCGTGATCTCCTTGGAGGCGATCTTCACGTACTCGGGGCTGTGCAGCTCCTCCTCGGCCAGCTTCTTGATCGGCTCCGGCATGGTCGCGCTGAACAGCGCGGTCTGCTTGCCCCACGGCGTGCGCTTCATGATGTCGCGCACGTCGTCGATGAAGCCCATCGACAGCATCTCGTCGGCCTCGTCGAGGACGACCATGCGGCAGTCGGCGAGGATCATCTTGCCGCGGCGCAGGAGGTCGAGCACGCGTCCCGGGGTGCCGACGACGATCTGGCCGCCGCGGTTGAGCGCGGTGATCTGCTCGACGATCGGCGCACCGCCGTAGACGGGCACGACACTGACGCCCTCGAGGTACTTGGAGAAGGAGCGCGAGGCGTCCGCCACCTGGAGCGCGAGCTCGCGCGTCGGGCAGAGCACGAGGGCCTGGAGGTCCTTCGAGTCGGGGTCGATCCGGTCGAGGATCGGCAGCATGAACGCCGCCGTCTTGCCGGACCCGGTCTGGGCCTGGCCGACCATGTCCTTGTCGCGCAGCAGCGCATCCATGGTGCCCTGCTGGATGGGCGTGGGCTCCTCGTAGCCGAGGTCGCTCAACGCGCGCAGGATCTCCGGCTGGAGATCGAAGTCTTCGAAACGCAAGATGTGTCCTTCCGAGTGTGACGCGCGGCACTCGGCAGCACGTCCCGCAATAGGGCCCTGGATGGGCTCCTGATGTGGCTAACGATACGTGACGCGTCGCCATTCCCCTCCCGGTCGGGGTTCTGCCGCACGCGAACGCGGGGATTGCACCGGTGCGGAGCGCCGCCTGCGGCCTACGGTGGAGGTATCTCCCAAGGAGGCGATCGTCATGCACGATGCAGACCACCACGATCCGCGGCACCCGCGGATGAACCTCGCGCCCCAGCAGCGCGAGCCGGTTGATGTCGCATCGCAGCAGGACGCGCGAGCGCATCCCCGGGGGCGCGTCTGGTGGACGCTGCCGCCGATTCTGCGCACCGGTCCGTGGCGCCGCATCCGGGCGCCGGACGAGAGGTAGGCGCGCTCTCTCTCGCTACTGGAGGAGGTCGAAGAGCGCGTCGTAGACGCCGGGGCAGGCCGCGACGGCCTGCTCCACACCGAGCGGTCCGGGCTGGCACGACCAGAAGCCGCCGGCCTCCGTGACGAGCAGCGAGCCCGCTGCCCAGTCCCACGCGTTGAGGCCGCTCTCCCAGTAGCCGTCGAGCCGGCCGCACGCGACCCACGCAATGTCGATCGCGGCGGCGCCGCCGCGGCGGATGTCGCGGATCCTCGGGATCACCTCGGCGACGCGCGCGGCCTGCTTGGCGCGGCGCTCCGCGTCGTAGCCGAAGCCGGTGGCGATCAGCGCCTGGCCGAGCTCGTGCGTGCCGCGCACGTGCACGCGATCGCCGTTGAGCGTCGTGCCGCGCCCGCGCGCCGCGGCGAACATCTCGTCGCGGCTTGGGTCATAGACGGCACCGGCGAGCGTGCCGTGCTCATCCTCGACGGCGACGCTGACGGCCCACTGCGGGTAGCCGAAGACGAAGTTGGTGGTGCCGTCGAGCGGATCGACGACCCAGCGCAGCCCGGTCGTGCCCTCCCGCCCCGCGCCCTCCTCGCCGAGCAGCGCGTCGTTGGGTCGCGCCTCGGTGAGGATCTGCACGAGCAGCTCCTCGGCCTCGCGATCCGCGTCGGAGACCATGTCGGTCGCGGTGGACTTGGTGTCGAGCCCGCGCAGGCCGCGCACGTTGTGATGCTGCAGCAGGGCGCCGGTCTCGCGCGCCGCGCGCACGGCGAGCTCGCGCAGCTCGGAGGGCTCGGGGGCGGCGTGCATGCCCTCAGGCTACCGGCGGGATCAGTCGCGGACGCGCGCGATGGCGAACTCGCGCTGCACGATCTTCGTGCCGTCCCGCAGCTCGACCGCGTTGCCGGGCAGGAGCAGCACGAGATCGCCGGCGGCGATGTCCGTCACCTCGGAGCCGACGCCGAGCACGACGACCCGCTCGAGGCGGTTCATCTGCACCGTCGCGGGCAGCAGCAGCCGTCCCGTGCCCTCGTCCTCGACCGATGGCCGCACGTGCAGCCAGTCATCGAGCGGGTCGATGTTCATCGGCGGGATCGACAGCGGGAGCGAGTCCGTCGACGGTTCCTGCTTCTCGTTCATGCCCATAGGTTCGCAGGTTCCGCGATCCGCGGTCGAATCCTGCGCGACGGGCCCGGCACGACTCGAACGTGCGACACCCAGGTTCGAAGCCTGGTGCTCTATCCACTGAGCTACGGGCCCTACGCCCCGCAGGGTAGCGAGATGCGGGGGCGGAGCGACCCGTCGTCGCTCCGCCCGCCCGCAACCGATCAGCCCGTGACGGGCTCGGCGCCACCGCTGTTGATCGCGGCACCCGCCTTGACGCGCATGCTCGTCGAGACCGAGCTGTCGCCCATGGTCGCGACGATCCGGTACCTGCCGGCACGCAGGGCCTGCGTCGGCACCGTCACCGCCGTCGGGCCGGCGTCGAGCTTCACGCCGACACCCGCGATGCGCGACACCCGCTTGCACTTGGCATCGATGCAGCGGTACACGACGACCTTGCCGGTGCCGGGCCCGTTGGCCGTGACCGTGGCACGCACCGAGCGAGCGCCCGGACCGGCCAGGACCTTCTTGGCCGGCTTGATCTTGGTGACCTTGTGGATCTCCGGACTGGTCGCGACGTTGAACTCGGCGCGCACGGTGCGCGCGCGCGTCATCGTCACCTGGCAGGTGGCGGCACGGTCGTCGCAGACGCCGGTCCAGCCGGCGAACACCGAGCCGTTAGCGGCATCAGCGGTGAGCGTCACCTTGGTGCCGCTCTCGACGTTGGCCTCGCAGTCCTTGCCGCAGTTGATGCCAGCGGGCTTCGACGTGACCTTGCCGAGCCCGCTGCCGAACCGCTCGACCGTCAGGCCATGCGTGCCGGCCGGCTGCCCGGTGCCGCTCACGTTCGCGATCGCGACCTCGGCCTTGCCGCTGGCCGTGGCGTACGCCACCTCGACCTCGGCGGCTGTATCCCCCACGGCGGTCGGAGCGAACACGACGACCACGGTGCACGATCCCGCAGCGGGAACCGATGCACCCGCCGTGCAGGTGCCACCCGTGATCCGGAACTGGCCTG
Source organism: uncultured Bifidobacterium sp. (assembly GCA_964588635.1). Lineage (GTDB taxonomy): Bacteria > Actinomycetota > Thermoleophilia > Gaiellales > F1-60-MAGs149 > F1-60-MAGs149. Next base: position 4,750 of record CAZPQP010000072.1, on the reverse strand, counting down.
CACCGGTACCCGCGACGGAGATCGCCCCGAGCGTGACCGCGCTGCCGCCGTTGTTCGAGAAGGTCAACGTGACCGGCTCGCTCGTCGCGCCCGGCGTCACCTCGCCGAACGCCTCGGAGCCCGGCGACAGATCGGCGCTATCCGGCAGCGTGCCCTCCGGCGAGAACAGCTGCTTGACGCTGCGCGTCACCGTCTCGCCCGGCTCCAGCGTCAATTCCCACTGGATCGCCGCGCCGTTATCGACTCTCTCGTTGCACAGACAGGTGTTGGGCAGTTCCACGCCTCGGCCGATCACGCTCCAGACGGTGCCGTAGCTGCTCTCGAAGTAGCGGGCCGTCTCACCGCGGAACGGAATCAGACCCTCGACGAGACCGCCTTCGGCGTTGTTCGGGCTTGCGGAGCAGCCGGTGCTGCCGGGCACGACGAGGTTCTCGAACCCGTAGCCCATGTCGCTGCCACCGAGATAGCAGTCCCACGCCCGCGACAGACGGAGCGTCTTGGCGGTATCACTGTCGTTCGTCACCGAGATGATCGACGTGAAGTACTCGTTGCCGACGACGTAGTCGTCCTCCTGCGTGACCGTGATGTGAGCGCCCGCCTGCACGCGCGTGAGCACCCGATACGGATCAGCCCACGAGCCGTCGCCGTAGACGGCGCTCTGCGACAGCTCTTCGAATGGCACGGCGATCGGTCCCGCAGCGGTGCCCTCCTCGTGCTGCCTGAAGTTCGCGCCGTAGACGGTGCCGTCAACCGCGACGAACGTGCCGCAGTCGCTCGGCCGACCCCGTGGGTAGTAGATCTGCCCGCCCGTGGCCCGGTCGATCTGGCAGGAGAGCTCCTTGCCCACGTAGATGTTCGTGAGCGGCCCCGCCGAGGCGATGTCCTTGTACTCCGTAGCGGCGTTCGCAACACCGGCGACCGCGAGCAGTGCAAGACAGGCCGCGATGGTCGCGACGGCGCGCCGGAGGCGCTGGTGGTTGACGACTGTCACAGGTTCCCCTCCCCGGGAATGAGCGTGTGACGCCGACGGTAGCACAGTTAAAGTGGAGCCAATAGTAAAGACTCCGTGCTGCCTCGATCCATGCGCGCAGCCGACCACCGGCAGCGACGCGCTGGCCGGCGGGGCGCCCGCAGGCGCCCCGCCGGCTGACGATCAGTCGATGTTCTCGCAGCCCATGCCCGCGGCGTAGTCGACGAGGTCGACCCACGGGCTGGCGCCGAGCGCGTTGGCCATCGCGGTGCAGGTCACGGCGTCGACCGAGGAACCCGACATGAAGAGGTTCCACATGCGGCCCGAGCCCCACAGGATCGAGGTGCCGTCGAACGCGGCCGCATCGCAGCCGGACGCCTTGGTGTTGAACTTCATGCCCGCCCACACCTTGTTGTTCTTCGAGAGCACGACGGTGTAGCACTGCTGCTTGTTGGCGGGAATGGCCTTGCCGTTGTTCCAGGCCTTCAGGATTCCGCTCTTCTGCGCCTTCGTGGGCGCGACGGTCTGGGAGCCGTCGGCAAGCGCAGCGGTCGCGCCGAAGGCGAGGGCGAGGACGCCGATCAGGATGACGGTGAGGGTACGACGCATACGGACTCCTTCGAAAGGTTTGGCTTACCGATGATACGCCGCGAGCCACACCGTTTCTATGATGCGTGCACGGGCACGTTCCGCCCTTCCCCACCGCACCGGAGACGACGATGTCCGAGCACCTCAACAACCATCACCGCAACACGCTCGAGCATCTGCTCGATCACCAGCACAGCGGCAACATCCACTGGCGGGAGGTGCGCTCGCTGCTCGAGGCCGTCGGCACCGTCGAGGACGCGCACAACGGCAAGGTCAAGATCCACGTCGGCGAGACGATGCTGTCGATCCACGACCCCGGGCATCACGACATCGATCAGCAGCTGATCGTCGATCTGCGCAAGGCGCTGATCGCGGCAGGCTACGGCGAGTAGCCCGCCGGCCGCTCAGCTGATCGTGTCGGTGAGGACGAGGCCGAAGATCAGCAGCCCGAAGATGATGCGGTAGACGCCGAACACCGTCAGCGTGTGCCGCGCGAGGTAGCGCAGCAGGAACGCGATCGAGGCGTAGCCGCTGATGAAGGCGAAGATGGTGGCGATGATCGTGGCGAGGATCGGCGTGCCGTCGCCGCCGCCGACGTCCTTCAGCTCGAACAGGCCGCTGAGCACGACGGCGGGGATGCTGAGCAGGAACGAGAAGCGCGCGGCGGTCTCGCGGTCGAAGCCGAGCACGAGGCCGCCGACGATGGTAGCGCCGGAGCGCGAGGTACCGGGGATCAGCGCGAGTGCCTGGCACAGCCCGACGACGATCGCGTCCTTCTTCCCCACGCTCTCGATGCCCCGCTCGCGCGTCGAGATGCGGTCGACGGCGAGCATGATGATGCCGCCGATCACCAGGGCGAACGCGACGATCATCAGCGAGCGCGCGCCGTCGTGGATCTGGTGGCGGAACGCGTAGCCGAAGATGACGACCGGGATCGTGCCGAGCGCGATGTACCAGCCCATGATGCTGTCGCGCGTGCGGCGGACCTCCGCGTTGAACAGCCCACGCACCCAGGCCGACGTGATCTGGACGACGTCGCGGCGGAAGTAGATGAGCACCGCGGCCATCGTGCCGAGCTGGATGACGGCGCTGAACGCCGCGCCGGGATCGGGCCAGCCGGCGAGCGCGGGAATCACGCGCACGTGCCCGGTGCTCGAGATCGGCAGGAACTCCGTCAGCCCCTGCACGATGCCGAGCACGATCGCCTCGAACCAGCTCACCGCCTGACTATGGCAGATGCAGGTCAGGGCCCTTTGGTTAACAGAGGGGTCAGACCCCTCTGTTAACCAAGCGCCGTAGCTAACAGAGGGGTCTGACCCCTCTGTTAACTACGCGCCGTGCTCTGCAGAGGGGTCTGACCCTGCTGTCGCCGTAGAAGCCCAGCGCGCCTCGCGCTCGTAGGGGTTGGCCCAGTACCCCGTGACCACGTAGGAGAGCGGCATCAGCGGACCGCGATGGCGCATCTGCCAGACGTGGCAGAGCTCGTGGCGCAGCAGCTCGTCGGAGACCTCGGCGAGCGGGCGGCGGAGCAGGATGCACTCGGGCAGCGCGTAGCCGTCGAAACGTCGCATCTGCGGCAGTCGGAAGAACCAGGGGGCGTGCACGACGCGGACGCGGCTCGGATCGATCGGCCGGTCGTAGAGGCCGAGCGCATTGAGGTGGTCGGCGGCGGCGCGCAGACGCTCGGCTGCCGTGCCGGGCGTCACTCGGGCGAGACGGCGGTCAGCACGATCACCGGCGAGCCGTCCTGCAGCTGCTGCACCTCGAAGGCGTAGCGACGCGGTGCCGTCAGCGCATCGATCTCGTCGCCCTCGGCGACCGGGATCGACTTGAGGCCCGGCACGGCGGAGGGGATCGTCGTGGTCAGCGGCTCGGCCAGCTGCTCGGCGTAGTCCGCGCGCTCGAAGAACATCGTGATGTCCGGGCTCTTGCCGGGCGGCGGCGGCAGGAACGCGAGCACCGTGTCGACGTCGGGCGCGTACGTGAAGGTGTAGAGCGCGAGCTCGAGCGCCTCGCGCCGCAGCAGCCACTCGCGCTCCACGCTCGGCTTGCCCGAGGCGATCGCGCACTGCTTGCCGAGGCCGCAGAGCACGAACTGGATCGTCTTCGCGGCATCGACGACGCGGATGTTCTGATCAACGGCACCCGTCTCGGGCTGCACGGCGACCGCGGCGAGCTGCACGCCCTGGAACTCCGGCACGGACGCGGTGACGGCGACCAGCTGCTTGCCGTTCGGCAGGCGGTACGTCGGCGCCACGTGATCGGCGATCTCCGTGGCCACGGCGGTCGTGGAGCCGGGCTGCGGCTGCCAGGCCGACCACTGCGCCGGCGGCGCGGGCGATGACAGCTGCGAGGTGATCACGAGCGCGGTGAGGGCGATGCCGGCGACGATGCCGAGCAGGCCGTACGCGAGCGCGAAGCGGCCGCCGTACGAGCGCTGCCGCACCGCGACGTGCTCGACGATCGGCTCGTCCGCATGATGGTGCGTCGGCGCGGGCGTCAACGGCTCGACGTCCACCGCCGGGCGCTGCGGCGTCAGATCCTCGGCCACGTCGCCTCCTGCGTCAGGTCGACCTCGGGGATCGTCAGGTGGATGCTGTCGAGCAGCTCGATCACCTCGTCGCCGTGCATCTCGCGTCGCGCCACGAGGACGTCGGCGACCTTCTCCACCCCGTCCTTGTTGGCGAGCACCAGGTGGTACGCGGCGAGGTACGCCTGACCGATCAGCTCGGCGGCCTCCTCGCGGGCGTGCATGTCGCTGAGCACGTGGAGGATCGAGTCGGGCGTACGCGAGCCGTTCATGATCGTGTTGCCGATCCGGCGGAACTTCTCGGCGACCTCCTTGCGGGCCTCCTCCTCTTCCGTGGCGGTGTCGTACGCACGGCCGAGCTCGATCGGCGCCGGGCCCATCGCGCACATGCCCACCATCCACGCGGCGCGGGACGTCGCGCTCATCACGTCGCCCGCCACGCCGCGCGAGTTCTCGCCGTAGAAGACGTGCTCGGCGGCCATCGCGCCGAGCGTCCAGATCAGGCGCGCGACCTCCTCGTGCCGCCACGAGGAGAAGCGCTCCTCGGTCTCGAGCGCCTGGTGGTGGCCGAGCGTGCCGGCGCGCATCTTGATCGACAGGCGCGTCGACTCGGCGCTCTTCATGTAGACGTGCGCGCAGACGGCGTGGCCGGCCTCGTGGAT
>CAZPQP010000071.1:0-9751 GCA_964588635.1 uncultured Bifidobacterium sp. | reverse complement strand
CGGCGGTGATGTTGAGCCAGCAGAGCTCGTCGGCGCCCTGCTCGGCGTAGCGCAGCGCGGCATCGACCGGTTCGCCGCAGTCGCGCAGGTTCACGAACTCCACGCCCTTGACGACGCGCCCGCCCGAGACGTCCAGGCAGGGGATGATGCGGCGGCGCAGCATCAGTGACCCCCGTCCCACGCGAGGAAGCGGCGCAAGAGCTGCCGGCCGGCCTCCGAGGAGCGCTCGGGGTGGAACTGCGCGCCGGCGACGGAGCCGCGGGCGACGACGGAGGCGATGGTGGCGCGATCGATGCGCGTGACGGCGAGCGCCGAGGGGATGTCGGCGGTCACGGCGTAGGAGTGCGCGAAGTACGCGATCGCCGGCAGGTCCGCCGTCAGCGGATGCTGGAGCAGCGGCTCGACGTCATTCCAGCCGAGGTGGGGCAGGCGCTCGGCGCCCTGGATGCGATGGACGGACCCGTGCAGCAGGCCGAGGCAGGCGCTGTCGTCCTCCTCGGAGCGCTCGAAGAGCACCTGCAGGCCCACGCACACTCCGAGCAGCGGCACGTGGCGGGCGGCCGCATCGCGCAGCGCGTCGGCCAGGCCGGTGGCCTCCAGGGCCCGCATGGCGGCACCGGCGGCACCCTGTCCGGCCAGCATCAGCCGGTCGGAGGCGGCGACCACGACGGGGTCGGCGGAGACGGTCACCGCGGCGCCGCAGCGCTCGAGGGCGGCGCAGAGCGAGCGGACGTTGCCGCCGCCGTAGTCGACGACCGTGACCGACGTCACGTCAGAGCGAGCCCTTGGTCGAGGCGATCTGCGAACCGCGGCGCGGATCGATCGACCAGGCCTCACGCAGCGCGCGGGCCAGGGCCTTGAAGGCCGCCTCGGCCACATGGTGATCGTCGTCGCCCGTCGCCTCCACGTGGATCGTGGCGCGGGCGTTGATCGCGATGCAGTCGATCAGGTGCGGGATCAGCGTGGTCGGCAGCTCGCCGATCGCGGTGTCGCGGAACGCGATGCGCACCGTGCTCGAGCCGCGGCCGGAGAAGTCCACCACCGCCCGGCCGAGCGCCTCGTCGAGCGGGGCGGAGGCGTCGCCGAAGCGAGTGATGCCGACGCGGTCGCCGAGAGCGGCATCGATCGCCTGGCCGAGCACGATGCCGCAGTCCTCGACCGTGTGGTGCGGGTCGATGTGGGTATCGCCCGTGCAGGCCAGGTCCAGATCCATCAGGGAGTGGTGGCCGAGGGCCGTCAGCATGTGGTCGAGGAACCCGACGCCTGTGGCCACCTGCACTGCGCCGCTGCCGTCGAGCGTGGCGCGCAGCCGGATGTCGGTCTCCTTCGTGCGCCGTTCGATCAGCGCGCCGCGCCCGAAGGTGCTCGCCCCGACCAGCGGGTCGGCAGGTGCGGGCACCGGCTTGCCGAGCAGGTCGGCGAGGGCGGCGAGCAGCTTGTCGTCGTCGGCGGGGACGGAGACGCAGGCGCGGAACGCATCGGCGAGCAGGGGCTCATGACCGAACGTGCGCACGACGAGACCGCGGCTGGCGAGCTTCCCGAACAGCTCGTCGCCCGACCACGGGGTACGCGCGCAGACGAAGTTGCCGGCCTCGCCGATGATCTCCAGACCGAGCTCGCGGAAGCCGGCGCTCAGGCGCTCGCGCTCGGCGCGGTAGTTGGCGGCGTCGCTGCGCATCTCGTCGGCGTGCGCGCAGGCCAGCTGGGCCCCGAGGGCCGAGCCGGTGGAGAGGGAGCCGGGGGGGCGCAGCGCGTCCATGGCGCCGGCCACCAGCGGGTTCGCGATCGCGTAGCCCGCACGCAGGGCGCCCATGCCCCAGCCCTTGGAGAACGTGCGCACGAACACGAGGTTCGGGCACTCCTCGAGCAGCGGCAGGTGATCGGCCGCGCCGCCGAACTCCAGGTACGCCTGATCGACGCAGACGAGACCCGGGCAGTTGGCGGCGATCTCGCGGATCGTGTCGGCGGGGATGTCCTCGCCGGTGGGGTTGTTCGGCGAGCACAGCCAGACGAGACGGGCCCCCTTCGCCTTCTCGGCGATCGTCGCCAGGTCGAGGCGCAGCGTGGGACCGGGCAGCGGATCGACGAGGTCGAGCTCGGCGCCCGTCATCCGGACGCTCGTGGCGTGGAGCTGGTACGTGGGGCGGCCCACGACGGCACGGTCGCCGCGACCGAGCGCGAGCCAGGCGGTCAGCAGAATCGCCTCGTCACCGCCGGCGGTCGGCACCACGCAGGCGGGATCGACGCCGAGGTACGTCGCAATTGCGCGCTTGAGCGGCGCGTAGTCGGCCTCGGGGTACGAGCTGACGGACTGCGCGGCGATGGTCCGGGCGATGCCGGGCCACCACGACGGGTTCAGCGGCAGCGTGTTGAGGTCGAAGCGCGCCACGACGTCGTCGGGAATGCCCTCCTGCCAGCGGTACGGCGAGGGCTTCGCCAGCTCGGGGCGGATCCAGGGGATGTCGAGTTCGGTCATGGGATCAGGTGCTCGATCGGGAGGACGAGGAGGCCGGAGGCTCCGGCTTCCTTGAGAGGATGCAGCAGACGGGGCAGCTCTGCCGCATCGACGACCGCGTGCACGGCGTGCATGTCGGATCGCGCCAGCGGCAGGATCGTGGGTGCATCGATGCCCGGCAGCAGATCGATGATCGCATCGAGCGCCGCATCGGGCGCATTGAGCATGAGATAGCGCTTCGGACGTGCGGCCAGCACCGACTCGATCGCCGTGCGCAGGACCGCGATGCCCTCGGTGTCCTGATGGTCGTGCGCCCCGAGCAGCACGGCCTCGGAGCGCAGGATCGTCTCGATCGGGCGCAGGCCGTTCTGCCGCAGGGTCTCACCCGTGGAGACCAGATCGCAGACGGCTTCGGCGGCGCCAATCGTGGGCGCCAGCTCGATCGAGCCCGAGAGGGTCACGACCGTGGCGTCGATGCCCTGCGCGGCGAGGTGCGCCTTGAGCACGACGGGATGCGACGTGGCGACTCGCCGACCTGCCAGATCGGCCGTCGTGCGGATCGGGGAATCGACCGGTACGGCGATGTCGAGGCGGCAGGCACCGAAGCCCAAGCGCGTGAGCTCGTCGACGCCGTCGCTGCCGTGCTCCAGCAGCTGGTTGCTGCCGGCCACGCCCACGTCCGCGGCGCCATCGCGGATCAGGGTGGGGATGTCGTCGGTCCGCGCGAACAGCAGCTCGACGTTCTGATCGGGGATCGGGACGAGCAGCCGGCGGTCATCGGCCGGCACGGGGATGCCGGCGGCCTGCAGCAGGGCGACGGTCGGCGCGGCAAGCCGGCCCTTGGACGGCACGGCGATGCGGAGGGTCGCGTTGATCATGCGTCGATCCGCTCCGCGGCCAGGACCGCGCGATAGCCGCCCTCGCCATGACGGAGCCACTGGGCAACGCGGGTCACGGTCGCCGTGGAGGCGCCGAGACGCCGGGCGACCTCCGCGTAGGGCACGCCCTGGTCCACGAGGCGCGCGACCTCGAGCCGCTGGGCGAGGGTGCTGAGCTCGTTGTGGGAGCAGACGTCGCGCAGGAACGCGAGCATGGCCTCGCGCTCGTCGATCGAGACGAGCACGTCGGCGAGCCGCTCCACGGAGGGGGTGCGCCAGTCGCTGGGGTCGGTCGGTTGGGTCATCGTGTTAGCATGCTAACACAGTGACATCGACGCCTCGCCCCTACCGCCTCTATCCCGCCATCGACCTGATCGACGGGCGGGCTGTGCGGCTGCTGCATGGGCAGTTCGATCACATGCTGACGAACGAGCTGGACGACGCCCGCCTGCGCGCCGAGATGATCTGGGAGGCGGGCGCCACGGCGCTGCACATCATCGATCTCGACGCCGCGCGCACCGGGGCGCCTGCTGATCCCAACGTCTCCGTCATCGCGGACCTCGCGGCCAGCAAGCCACCAGGGGCGATTCTCCAGGTCGGCGGCGGCCTCCGTTCCGCCGAGGCCGTGGATACCTTGCTCGCCCAGGGCGTCGACCGTGTGCTGATCGGCACAATGGCGCTGCGGGATCCGCAGCTGCTCGGCGAGCTGGTCGAGCGTCATGGCAGTCCGATTGCGGTCGCCCTGGACAGTCGCGACGGCACGGTCCGCGTCAGCGGCTGGGTCGAGGATGCCGGCATCCTCGTCGAGGACGCCGCCCGGACCGTGGTCGAGCTCGGCGTCCAGACGCTGCTGATCACGGGCATCGATCGGGATGGCACGCTCGGCGGGCCCGACCAGGATCTGCTCGGCCGGATTCGCGCGGCTGTGCCCACGGCCGATGTGATCGCGGCCGGAGGGGTGACGACCCCGAGCGATGTGCGGGCGGTTCGCGCGCTCGGCTGCGCCGGCGCGGTCGTCGGTCGGGCCCTTCTCGACGATCCGTCGCAGATCGCCGCGTTGCTACGCGCCTCGGCGTAACCCTCAACCTCTGCAGAGGGTCGCTGTCTGACCCTCATTCACACATTACTCAGGTAATGGTTGAGACTTTTGGGTCGATCGTGATCTTCCCGTTACGTCCCTTTGAGGGTGCTTTTTTGGCTTAACGGAGCCACAAAGAGGGAATACCCTCAAGCGCTGCCTGAGACAGTTACGAAAGCGCAACCGCCTGGAGCTTGCGGTGTAGAGTGGGGTACCCATAGAGTCTCGATCCCCACCTGAGGAACCTAGCCTCAGGGTCACGGAGAGACCCTTAACCGTCTATCACAACGATGACTACACACCGCCTCACCAAGACCATCGCCCTCGTCCTGATCGCCCTGATCGCGTTCGGCGGCGTCGCCGATGCCAAGCGCAAGAAGCGCAAGCCGATCAAGAAGAAGCCCGCGGCGGCCGCGGTGCAGGCCCCCACCACGCGCAACTGGGTCAGCAGCGCGATCGTGACCGTGCTGAGCACCGGCGCGTTCCCGGGCGTGACGGGGGACACGATCGATCCGGACGGCATCCTCGACGGCCCTGCGCTGACGGCCTTCGTCATGGCGGCCCAGCCCAAGGCGGCCAAGAAGGTGCGCCAGATCCCCGCGGGCCAGCCGGTCACCCTCGGCGACGTCAACCAGGCGTTCGTGATCGCCGCCGGTCTCGATGCCACGGCGGCGCGGGCAGAGCAGCTGATCGCGCAGGCCGGCTACGTCGTGCGTCCCGGTCTCGGCTTCGAGATTGTCGCGCGCCTGCTGCGGCTGCGCACCAACCTGGATCAGGCCGACGACAGCAAGGAGCACGCCTGGTACGAGCAGGCCTCCCGCGCAGACGCCATCTGGAGCGCCTCGCAGATGCTGAAGTGGGGTGGCTGGGAGAAGCAGGACGCGATCGACACGGTCGAGCTCCTGGCGACCCTGCCGCCTACCGCGGGACCCCAGCACGACGCGATCCAGCGCGGCTTCGACTTCATCGGCATGCCCTACATCTGGGGCGGCACGTCCGAGAAGCCGCAGATCCTGTTCGGCAACAACACCGCCGGCGGCTTCGACTGCTCCGGCTTCGTGTGGCGCGTGACCGCGCTCGATCCCACGTCGCCGACCACCGTCGCCAAGGCGCTCGGCGGCCGCACGACGTACGAGATGGCCGGCAAGACGCCTGCCGCGCAGCGGCTCACGGCGGACAAGATCCTGCCGGCCGACGTGCTGCTGTTCGGCTCCGGCGGCGTGAACGCGGCCTCGGGCAGCATCGGGCACACCGGCATGGCGATCTCCAGCCAGCTCTTCATCCAGTCCTCCGGGCAGGGCATCGCCCTCGCCCGCTGGGACAAGGGCTACTACAAGGATCGCCTCGCCTTCGGCAAGCGCGTCTTCTGAGTCGGGAAGCGGCCGCGGCGCCTAGGCGCCGTGGCACTTCTTGAACTTGCGGCCCGAGCCGCACGGGCACGGGTCGTTGCGGCCGACCTTGGCGCCGCCGAACTGCGCGCCGAGATCGGGCAGCGCCTCGACGGCGGTCTCGATGGCACCGGGTTCGATCGCGGCGCGCAGGCGCTCCAGCTCGCGGACGTCCTCGTGCTCGAGCGTGAGCACGGTCTCGACGGGGTCGGGGTGCGGTACGCGACGCGGCGGGTCGCCGTCGACCAGTCCGAGGCCCTCCAGCAGCGCGATCGCCTCCTCGGCGTCCAGGTCGGACGGCAGCGCCGGGACATCGAGCCGCGACGGGGCGACCATGCGGAAGCGCTCCCACTCGATCAGCGCCAGCGGGTCGGCGGCGGCCGCCAGCGCGTCGAACGCCCTGCGGCGACGCGACTCCGAGGCGTCGAGGGCAGCCAGGATGTCCTGGAGCACCGTCGGCAGCCAGTGATTCCAGCCTGCGTCCACGCGCGCAGCCTAGCGCCCTCGGGTACGCTCCCCGGCGGAGAAGGAGGGGACGATGGATCTGGACGAGGCACGACTCGCGGAGCTGTTCGACGGCGTCGATGTGCTGCGCGGCGACCGCACGGTGACGCCGCTGTCCGGCGGGCTCACCAACCACAACTTCCGGGTCGACAGCGCCGCCGGCTCGTTCGTGGTGCGCATCTCGGATCCCGACACCGGCCTCCTCGCGATCGACCGGGACAACGAGCACGTCAACTCGGTCGCCGCCGCGGCGTCCGGCGTCGGCCCCGAGGTGATCGCCTACCAGCCGGAGAACGCGATGCTCGTGATCGCGTTCATCCCGGACACCGAGACGATGTCGCGCGAGACGATGCAGCGCGGGGATCGGCTCGCCGAGGCGGCGGCGGCGATCCGCCAGCTGCATCAGGGGCCGGCCTTCCGCGACCCCTTCGACATGTTCCGCATCCAGGCCGGCTACCGCGAGGTGTGTCGCGCACGCGGGTTCGCCGTCCCCGACCGCTACGACGAGTTCGAGCCCAAGGTGCGGCGGCTCGAGCAGGCCATGCGCGCCCGCCCCGAGCCGCTCGTGCCCTGCAACAACGACCTGCTCGCCGAGAACTTCCTCTGGGACGGGACGCGCTTCCGCCTGATCGACTGGGAGTACTCGGGCATGAATGAGGCGTCGTTCGAGCTCGGCAACGTGTGGAGCGAGTCGGACCTGTCGCTCGCCCAGCTCGAGCAGCTCGTCGGCGCCTACTGGGGCGAGGCGACGCCGGCCAAGGTGGCACGCGCCCGCATGTGGGGGCTCATGTCGAAGTACGGGTGGACGCTGTGGGGCGTGATCCAGCACAACCTGTCCGACATCGACTTCGACTTCTGGGAGTGGCTGATGGACAAGCACGACCGCGCCACGCTGGAGTTCGACGGCCCCGACTTCGACCGCCTCGTCGCCGACATCGAGGGCGATGTCGCCTAAGCCGCTGCTGCTCGTGCGCTACCGCCTCGCCGGCGGGCTGATGGACGAGGTCCTCGAGCGCTGCGATGTGCGCTTCCTCGACGGTCCCGTGCTGCCGCCGACCGCCGCCGAGGACCTGGCGCGGACGTGGGGGATCTGGACGTTCGGCGAGCGCATCGACGACGACCTGCTCGATCGCATGCCCGCGCTGCGCTGCGTCGTGAACTTCGGCGTCGGCGTGGATGGCATCGACCGCGACGCCCTGGCGCGTCGCGGCATCGCGTTCGCCTGGCCGATCGGCGCCAACGCCGAGGCCGTCGCCGACCACGCGATGGCGCTGCTGCTCGCGGTGCAGCACCGCATCGTCGAGAACGACCGGCTCGTCCGCGAGGGCGCGTGGGAGGCCGACGGGTATCTCCCGCTGGCGTCGCAGGATGCGTACGGCAGGCGCCTCGGCGTGATCGGCCTCGGCGCGATCGGGCGCGCGTTCGTGCGTCGCGCTCGCGCGTTCGACATGGAGGTCCGGTACGCGACACCGCGACCGCTCGCCCCCGCTGATGAGCACGCGCTGGGTATCGCGCTGATGGACCTCGACGAGCTGATGGGCTGGGCCGACGTGATCAGCCTGCACTGCCCGCTGACCGAGGAGACGCGCGGCCTGATCACCCGTGCGCGCATCGATGCGATGCGGCCGGATGCCGTGCTGGTCAACACCGCGCGCGGCGGCGTCGTGGATCAGGACGCCCTGATCGCGGCCCTCGCGGAGCGCCGCATCGCGGGCGCCGGCCTCGACGTCTTCGCCGCCGAGCCGCACGTCCCGCCGGCGCTGCGCGCCCTGCCGAACGTCGTGCTCACGCCGCACATCGCGGACGCCACGCCGGGCGCCGAGGCGGCGCTGATCGCGCACTGCGCACGCGTGGTGCTCGACACGCTCGACGCGGCGGGCTAGTCGTCGAGCAGGCGCGGCTGCGCCTCGATCAGCTCGAGGCGACGGGCCAGCCACCCGGCCGTCGTGGCCTGCAGCAGCAGGGTGACGATCACCGCGAAGGTCACCAGCGTGGCCACGAGCTGCGCCCCCGGAACCTCCTCGGCGAGCAGCAGGCTGGCCACGGCGACGGGCACCACGCCCGTCTCGCGGCACCAGGTGATGAACACGGCCTCCTGCCGCGTCCAGCCGGCCCGGCGGTCGAGCCCGAGGCTGAACGCCACGGTGGCCGGACGCGCGACGAAGATGAAGACGACCATCACGGCCAGCCCGGCCCACAGGTTGTCGAGCAGCAGGCCGACATCGAGGTTGAGGCCCAGCACGACGAAGATCGCGAGGACGATGACGTCCACCGTCTGCGTCGTGTACTGCTCGAGCAGGTGCTCCCGCTCCTCGTCGTGCCGGATGCCGAGGAGGTCCTTGTTGCCCACGATCAGGCCGGCGATGAACGCGGCGAGATACGGCGAGCCGCCGGCGACCTCGCTCGACACGTACGCGAGCGCGACGATCGCCAGCAGCGTCGCGCCGACGGACTCCCGCAGCACGCCGAAGCGGTGCGACGAGAGCAGCAGCGCGATCAGGATGCCGCCGACCACGCCGACGACGAGGCCGAGCCCGATGCTGCGCAGGAACTCGACGAGCGGGCTGTCGCCCGCCAGGATGCCGGAGGTGAGGCCGCCGGCCGTGATGATGCCGGCCATCGTCAACGACAGGATCGCGCCCATCGGATCGTTGATCGCGCTCTCGGCGATCACCGTCTGCGCGACGCGCGGCCGCAGGCCGAGCCGGTCGAACAGCGGTACGAGGATGGCCGGATCGGTGGCGCTCAGCACGGCGCCCACCAGCAGCGCGATCTGCCACGACACGCCGAACAGGGGCATCACCGCGAGCGCGACGATGCCGGCCGTGATCATCACGCCCGGGATGGCCAGCAGCAGGAGACCGACGGCCGTGCGGGAGATCACGCGCAGCGAGACGCCCATGCCGCCGTGGTAGAGGATCAGCGCGACGCCCATGGTGAAGAGCAGGGAGGGGCCGACGCCGTCGATCGGCACCTCGACGAGGTCGAGCAGCTGCGGTCCGGCGACGATGCCGGCGACGACGAGCACCACCATGCTGGGCAGTCGCAGGAGGTTCGCGATCGGCACGGCGATCAGGCCGACCGCCAGCACGATCCCGACCGTGCGGAGGATCTCCTCGACGTCCATTGGCCGGATCCTAGCCGTTCGCGCCGGCCGGCCGGAGTCCTCGCGGGAGTCCGTCCGATGGGGGCGCTACCTTTGTCGTCCCCGTCGAGTGAGCGGGTTCTAGGATACGAGCACCTCGCCGATGGGGCGGGACCAGGAGGAAGAAGCAGATGGAGATCGAGCGGCGGTACACCACAGAGGGGAAGGATCCCTACGACGGGATCTCCTTCGTCGAGCGCACCTCGCGCATCGTCAACCCCGACGGCTCCGTCGCCTTCGAGGCGACCATCATGGCGCCGGAGGACTGGAGCCAGGTCGCCGTCGACATCCTCGCCCAGAAGT
>CAZPQP010000070.1:0-9844 GCA_964588635.1 uncultured Bifidobacterium sp. | reverse complement strand
CGTTGGCGTACGCGACGATGCCGCCGCGCAGCGTCGCCGACGCGCCGGCGACCGACCCGAGGCGGGCGGCGATCATGCCGGCGGTGCAGCTCTCGGCGGTGCCGATCGTCAGGCCGCGCTCGATCAGGGTCTCGACCACCCGCTGCTCGACCGGGCGGTCATCCTGCGCGTACACGGCGTCGCCGAACTCGGCGACGAGCCCGTCCGCGAGTCGGTTCCCGGCCTCGCGTGCGTCGGCGGGGAACCGCACGACGACCTCGACCTCGAGGCGCGTGGCGCAGATGGACGTCTCCGTGCCGTGATCATCGCCGCCGAGCTGGTCGAACGCGCGGGCCACGGTGGACTCGGGGGTGCTCCAGATGCGGAGGATGCGGCGCTCCAGCTGCGCACCGAGGATGTCGGCGAGGGCGGGATGCGCGAGCGCTCGGCCCCAGACATCGGCGAGCTCCGTCGGCGGCCCGGGCAGCACCACGATCGTCGTCGCACCGGGGACGATCACGCCGGGCGCGGTGCCCGACGGCGATAGGACGTGCGCTCCGGCCGGGACCATCGCCTGCTTGTGGGCGCCGGGCAGCAGGCGCTCCACCGGCACGCCGCGCTGGGCGGCGTAGCCGGTGACGATCTCGGTGATCTCGGCGAGGATCGCCTCGTCGAGCACGAGCTCGCGTCCGGTCGCGTCCGCCACGATCGCGACCGTGCGATCGTCGTGTGTGGGGCCGAGGCCGCCGGAGGTGCAGATCAGGTCGTAGCCGTCGGCGAGCAGCCCGTCGAGGGCGGCGCGAAGGTGCTCCTCGCGGTCGTCGACGGCGACGACGCGCTCGAGACGCACGCCGTGGGCGTCCAGCGAGCGCGCCAGCGTGCCGCTGTTGCGGTCCTGCGTGCGCCCGAGCAGGATCTCCGAGCCCGTCACGAGGACGGCGGCGGTGCGGCGGCGGCTCACTCGGGCACCGCCGCCACGCGGCCGTTGGGATCGATGGACAGCAGGGTGTCGGTCGGACCGGGCACCACCGGGCTGCCGTTGACCACGAGGGTGATCGTGCCGGGCCGATCCAGGCGGATCAGGTAGCCGGACGCGGACTTCGGGAGCCGGACACCGTCGGGGCGGCTCGGCTCCGGCGAGAGCTCCTCCTGGAACAGCGGGGTCGCGGTCTCGGCGGCACCGAGTGCGCGGACGGTCAGCGTCGTCTGGTCGAGCGCCTTGACGTAGACGACGGCCTGCGCGGCGGCGGACGTCGAGTCCGGCGCGGTCTGCGCGGTCACCGCCGTGGCCACCGGGTTGACGGCCTCCTCGGTGATCGTGATCACGCTCGTGCCATCGACCGCCGGTACCGGGGTGCTGCGGGCCGACGGGTAGGTCGACGCGATCACGACGAGCACGGCGACGGCGACGATCCCGACGATTGCCACCACGGCGATGCTCGACTCGCGGCCGCGGCGTCCGCCGCGCGCGGATCGCCGTCGCGGGAACATGACCTCGTCATCGATCTCCCATGGCGCAGCGGCGAACCGCACGTTGAACTCGTCGATCAGGTGCTGGGGGTCCAGGCCGAGGTGCTCGCTGTACGAACGGAGGAAGCCGCGGGCGTAGGTGGGGCCGGGGAGCTGCTCGAACGCCTCGTCCTCGAGGGCGGTGAGGTACGACGCGCGGATCTTCGTCGCCTCGGCGGCATCGTCGAGCGAGATGCCCTGCTGCTCGCGGGCGGTCTTGAGAGTGGCGCCGATGTCCAGCACCGCCCCAGTGTATCCGCGCGGCGGTCCCGGTCAGCGCGGTACCGCGGCGAAGCGGTAGCCGACCCCGTAGTGCGTGTGCACGTAGTCGTGCGTCGGGCTGCGTCGGTCGAGCTTCTCGCGGATCTTGCGGACGCACACGTCGACGGTCCGATCGCGATGGCGGTACGGGATGCCCCAGACGCGACGCTGGAGCTCATCGCGCGAGAGGGCCTTGCCCTCCTGGCGGGCTAGCGCCACGACGAGGCGGAACTCCGTCGGCGTGAGCTGCGCGTCCTCCCACTCCCCTTCGGGCTGGCCGTCGGCCGTGCGGACGAAAGCGCGCCGGAGGTCGGGATCGATGCGCAGACCGTCGACCACAACCGCCTCCCCGCGCGGCTCCGAGGCCGCGACGAGGCGCGTGCGCCGCAGGAGCGCCTCGATGCGCGCGATCAGCTCGCGCATGCCGAACGGCTTGGAGAGATAGTCGTCCGCACCGATTTCGAGCGTGTGGACCTTGTCGTGCTCGGAGCCGCGCGCCGACACGACGATCACGGGGACGCCGAGGTTGTCCTCCCGGATCGCCTCGGTCACGGCCCACCCGTCGAGGCCGGGCAGCATCAGGTCGACGATCGCGACGTCGGGGCGCGCATGGCGCAGCCGTCGCAGCCCGCGCTCACCGTCTTCGGCGACGTCGACATCGAATCCGGCGTGACGCAGGTGCATCGCCATGGCCTTGCCCAGAATCGGGTCGTCTTCGATGACAAGCACGCTCGGCATGGCGACAGCGTACGCCCCGGGGAACGCGTTTGGGTTGCTGCGCGGTCGCAGGATGGTTATGAAGTGGTTCCGCCGGATCACCGGCCCATGCCCTGCGGTGTTGCCGCTTATCCTCCGGTGGTGACTCTCGTGGTTGGCATCATCGCGTTCGTGCTCGGACTCGCTATCGGTGGGCTGACGTGCATCATCCTGACGCGCCGGCGGGCTCGAGAGTCCGACGGCGGTCGGCAGGCAGAGCGCGACGAGTCGCAGGCGCTCGTCGCGATCCGGGCGCTCGTCGACGGCGTGCTCGTGCCCGCGTTCGCGGTGAACGCCGCCGGGCGTATCGTCTGCGTCAACGACGACGTCATGCGCGAGTTCCCCTCGCTGGGTATGGGGATCGATCCCGGTGTCGTCTCGGCGTCGTTGTCCGAGATCATCCAGCGCACGCAGGCAGGCGATCAGATCACGGCGACCGAGCGCGTGATCATGGGCGAGCCGCCCCGTTCGCTGCGTGTCACGGTCATCACCCACGAGGAAGGCGCGATCGTGTCCCTGTACGACGTCACGGAGGACGTCGACTTCGAAGAGGCGCGGCGCACGTTCTCCGCCGCTGTCTCGCACGAGTTGCGCACACCGCTTGCACGCATCCTCGGTCTGGCGGAGACGCTTGCGCTTCCGGATCTCGAGGATGAACGCGAGGATCTCGTGATCCAGATCGAGCACGAAGTCGAGGGGATTCGCAAGCTGATCGACGAGATGCTGCTCCTGGCAGCGCTCGATCGGGGTCGGATGGCGGTGGCCGACGGCGTCGTCGACGCATCCGGGGTGACGCGGCGCATCGTCGCCGACGCGAGACAGCGTCGCATCGGTCGGGGCCATGAGATCACGATCGACGCGCCAGACGACCTCGACGTGCCCGTCGCTGCGAGGCTGTTCGAGGTGGTCGTGCAGAACCTGGTCGACAACGCTCTCATTCACGGCGGCGACGACACCGCCGTGCACATCGCCATCACCCGGGACGGCGATCACGCGGTGCTGGTCGTCGCCGATACGGGTATCGGCATTCCGGCGCAGCACCTGCCGTTCGTGTTCCAGCGCTTCTACCGTGGCGATGCATCGCGGACCGGTCCCGGCTCAGGGCTCGGACTGGCTCTGGTCAAGCACATCGTCGAGGCGCACGGTGGCGCGGTCTCCGCGGAGTCCGACGGCGAGACCGGGACGACGATACGGGTCTCGCTGCCGCTGGTGGACTGACGCGCTACTTCGGCTCCGGCTCGAACCGGTAGCCGATGCCGTAGTGCGTTTGGATGAAATTGTACGTCGGCGAGCGTGCATCGAGCTTCTCGCGCACCTTTCGGATGCAGACATCGACGATGCGATCCCGCGGCCGATGCGGCGTTCCCCAGACCCGCTGCTGCAGCTCGTCGCGACTCAGGACGCGGCCGCGCTCGCGGGCCAGCGCGACGAGCAGGCGGAATTCGCGTACCGTCAGCTCCGCGTCGACCCAAGTCTCGCGTGAGGTCTCCACGAGGGCGCGGTGCGTGCGGAAGTCGATGCGGATGCCAGGTGCGTCAATCGGATCGGTATCGCTTGCGGGCGCCGCGGCCGTGGTCCTGCCCGAACGACGGAGCGCGGCCTCCACGCGGGCGTTCAGCTCGCGCATCGACGCGGGCTTCACCAGGTAGTCGTCAGCACCGATACCGAGCGTGTGCACCTTGTCATGCTCCGACGACCGCGCGCTGAGCACGATCACCGGGATCTGATTCCCCTCGGAGCGCATCTGCTCGATCATGCCCCAGCCGTCCGTGCCGGGCATCATCAAGTCGACGACGCAGACGTCGGGGCGCTCGAAGCGGACCTTCTTGAGCCCGCGGTCGCCGTCGGCAGCCCATTCGACGTCGTGGCCGGCGCGCGTCAGATGCTGTCGCATCACGCCCGCGAGCACCTCGTCGTCCTCCACGATCAGCACGGTCGCCATGCCCGCATCCTACTCGCCGCGCCGCACGGCGAAGCCTGTACAATCACCGCGTCCGCGCAAGCGGCACATGGTGGGCGTAGCTCAGCTGGTGGTAGCTCCTGGTTGTGGTCCAGGCGGTCGTGGGTTCGAGTCCCATCGCTCACCCCTCACCCGCGCGGGTGGCGGCGCGCTTCACCCGACTGTGCCGTGCAGGCTCGTCCCGGGAGTCGGCCCCATCGCCGTGACACGCTCGGCGACGTTGACGGCATGGTCGCCGATGCGCTCGAGCCAGCGGCCCGCGAACACCATCCGCGTCGCCCACTGCCGCAGCTCGATGTCGGTGGTCTCGATGGACATCAGCGTGTCGGCGATCTTCTCGTTCTCCCGATCGATCACCTCGTCGAGCGACACGAGGAGTCGCTGAGCGTTCATGTCGCGGCGATGGAACATGTCCATCGCAGTGCGCACCATCTCGGCATCGCGCTCCCCCATGGCTCGCAGGGCGTCTGCGATCACTGCCTCCTGCACCAGTGCCTGGCGCGGTGGCGGGGTTGCGAGATGCGCCACCCGGGCGGCATTGTGCGCAGCCCGCTCGATGCTGCGGTTGATGTGCAGGATCGTCAGAGCCACCCGCAGCTGGTCGCCGTTGGCCTCGTGGGCCGAGATGAAGCGCTCCACGCCGCTGTCGATCTCCGCGTGCAGCTCGCGCACGTCGGACTCGCCGGCGAGGGCGGCTTCGAAGGATTCGGCGTTCCAGTCGAGCAACGCGACCGTGGCGTCGGTGACCGCGCCCGCGGCGAGGCGTCCCGCCTCGGCGAGGTTGGCGCGCAACTGGTTGAGATCGCGTTCGGCGAGTTCGCCCATCAGATGCTCCGATCGGAATCACCGCATCGTATCGGGTCGGCCCAAGTGGACGTCGCGCAATCGGTTACGAGGTGGCGACGACGGCGAGCGGTCGCCCTTGCGGCACGGAAGCCCCGGTACCATGGTGGCGTGGCAAACGCTCCCTCGACTCCGGCTGAAGCCCCGGATCAGCCCGTGGCACGCCTCTTCAACCGCGAGTTGTCGTGGGTGGATTTCAATCATCGGGTACTGGAGCTGGCTGCGGATCCGCGTGTTCCGCTGCTCGAGCGGCTGCGGTTCTGCGCGATCTACGCCAACAATCTCGACGAGTTCTTCATGGTGCGCGTGGCGGGACTGATCGATCATGTCGTGCAGGGGACGGTGCCGAGTGACGGCACCCCACCGCAGGAGACCCTCGACGTGATTGCCGGGCGCTGCCGCGAGATGCAGGCGCAGCTCGAGGACATCCTGCACGGGCAGCTGTTGCCAGCACTCGCACAGGAGGAGATCGAGGTCGTGCGTCTGGAGGAATGCTCCGCGGCTGAGCGCGAGGCGCTGGCGGAGGTCTTCGACGAGCAGCTCTACCCGGTGTTGACGCCGCTCGCGGTCGGTCCGGGCCAGCCCTTCCCGTACATCTCGAATCTATCCCTGTCTGTGGGCGTCACCGTCCGCGATCCGTCGACCGGCGAGACGCGTTTCGCGCGCGTCAAGGTGCCCGAAGTCCTGCCGCGGCTGATCCAGATCGGCGAGTCGACGCGGTTCGTCGCGATTGATGAGCTGATCGAGAATGGTCTCCCCTCGCTCTTCTCCGGGATGGAGATCGTGGCCTCCAGCGTGTTTCGCGTCACCCGCGATGCGGACTTCGAGATCAAGGAGGGGGCTGGAGATCTGCTGGAAGCGGTCGAGCGCGAGCTTTCGCGTCGCCGCTTCGGCGACGTCGTGCGCCTCGAGATCGACGAGGCGATGCCCGCGGACATGCGCGCGATGCTGATCGACGCGCTCGACGTCGATCTGCGCCAGGTGTTCGCGTGCCGCCCTCCGCTCGACTTGAGTGGCCTCAATGTGCTCGCCAAGGTCCCCCGATCCGACCTCCGCTACGCCCCGTGGCAGCCTCAGGTGCCGGAGCGACTGGTCGCCGGTGATGGCTCGCCCGTCGACGTCTTCGCGGAGATCCGTCGTGGCGACATCCTCGTGCATCACCCGTACGAGTCCTTCACGGCATCGGTCGAGCGGTTCATCGAGCAGGCGGTCGCCGATCCCAGCGTGCTGGCGATCAAGCACACGATCTACCGCACCAGCGGCGATGCCCCGATCGTCCCGGCGCTCGCCGTGGCCGCCGAGGAAGGCAAGCAGGCGGTCGCGCTGGTCGAGGTGACCGCGCGGTTCGACGAGGAGCGCAACATCCGATGGGCCCGCGCGTTGGAGCGCGCCGGTGTGCACGTCGTGCATGGCATGGTCGGACTCAAGACACACTGCAAGCTCGCTCTCGTGGTCCGCCGTGAAGGCGGCCGGACGCGTCGCTACGTGCACATCGGAACAGGCAACTACCACCCGGCCACGGCGCGTGCCTACACCGACTTCGGGTTGTTCACCTGTGACGAGGACATCACTGCTGACGTGGCCGATCTCTTCAATCAGCTCACCGGATTCGCCCGGCCGCAGGGATTCGATCGCATCTGGGTCGCGCCGATGCATCTGCGGCGGCAGGCGATCGAGCAGATCCGTCGTTGCGCGCGCGAGCATACGGAGGCCGCCCCGGCCCGCATCACCATGAAGATGAATTCGCTCGTCGACGCCGACGTGATCGAGGAGCTGTACGCCGCGTCGCAGGCCGGGGTGCGGGTCGATCTCATCGTGCGCGGCATCTGCTGTCTGCGGCCCGGCGTAATCGGACTCTCGGAGAACATCCGCGTCGTCTCGCTGCTCGGCCGCTTCCTCGAGCATGCCCGGGTGTTTCGCTTCGAGACCGGGATCGAGACGACGACGTACATCGGCAGCGCCGACATGATGCCCCGCAACCTGGACAATCGCATCGAGGTCATCACGCCTGTGCTCGACCCTGCGCTCTGCGCACGTATCGAGACAGCGCTGGAGCTCGAGCTGGACGATACGGCGGGCACGTGGGAGCTGCACGGCGATGGCGCCTGGCAGCGCCGCGCGAGCCTGCCCGGCGCTCTCCAGACGGCCGCTCAGGAGACGTTCATGCGGCAGGCTCTGCGCGTGTCGACATCGGGCGGTCGACCGCACCTCCTGCAGCGCGAGGAGACGGCGGAGCGCATCCACCGGGTTCGCTCGGCCGACGACTGACGGTCTACGCGCGCGGGCGGACGAGCTCGCGCGCGAGCTGCTGCGCCTCGGCGATCGAGCCGCCGAAGCGATCGGCGCCGAGCGCCAGGGCCTCGGTGCGTCCGATCCCGCTGCCGCCGATCATGATCGGGAAGCCGGCGGCGCGCACCGCGGTGATCGTCGCGGCCAGGCCGCCGTGCTCGGCGACGCAGCACGACAGGGCGACGAGGTCGGCCTGCTCGCGCTTGGCCATGTTGACGATCTCCTCGACCGGGAGCTCGGCACCGAGGTAGTGGACGGCGAAGCCCTCGGCCTGCAGGCCGGCGGCGACCATCTGCGCGGCGATCGAATGCCGATCTCCCACCGCGGTGGCGATCACGGCACTGCCGATGCGGGGTCCGGACTTGGGGCGTGCCGCGGTGGCGCGGTCGAGCAGCGTCTCCACGATGCGGGAGGCGCGATGCTCATCGGCGATCGAGAGCTCGTTGTCGTGCCAGAGCTCCCCGATGCGCGCCAGGGTCGGTGCGAGCAGGCAGTCGCAGAGCTCGGCGACCGAGGCGCTGCCCGCGGTCAGGCGATCCAGCTGCTTGCGCGCGGAGCGGGCATCGCCGGTGATCAGCGAGGCGACGAGCGTCTCGATCTGGCGTGGCCAGTCGCGCTCGGCGCGGTCCGGCACGGCGCCCTTGGCCGCGTCGCGCTCGTGCAGCCACGCGTCGAGGTCCTCGCGGCTGATGCGATACGACCCGCCGGCCACGAGCGCCGGCAGCTCGCCGCTGCGGACGCGCTTGTACAGCGTCTGGTAGTGGCAGCCGACCGCGTCGGCGGCCTCCTGCAGCGTCAGCAACGTGGGATCCGTCGTGCTCATCGCCTTACTCATCGCACACGGGTTCTCGCCGGCCTAGCCGATCTCCTCCTTCGGAACCGGCTGCGGCGGTGCGTGCAGGCCGCGGTGGCGGATCGCCACGGTCAGCACGGCGAACAGGCCACCGGCGACGGCGAGCCACCAGGCGGTCCGCGGGCTCGAGGCGTCCGCCACCACACCCGCCAGCGCGACACCGCCCGAGATCCCGATCAGGAACGTCGTGGAGACCCAGGTGAACGCCTCGGTGACGGTGCCGGCCGGTGCCAGCTCCTCGATCAGCACGTAGAACGTGGCGATCACAGGGGCGTTGACGACGCCGGTGATCACGAGCAGGATCGCCAGCTGCAGCGGTGTCTGCGCGGCGAACAGCACCAGGAAGCCGAGGAGGTTGAGGGCGAGCAGGATGCCCATCATGCGCTGCGTGGTGCCGCCCCAGCTGCGCGCGGCGTAGCCGAGGCCGCCGATCACGCTGCCGACCGCCCAGATGGACAGGAGCCCACCCGGGCTGACACCCTCCTCCTGCGCGTACGCCGGGATCGCGAGCTCGAGCGCGCCCCAGGCGAAGGCGAGTCCGAGAATCGACAGGAGCACGCGGCGCACGGGGCCGGCGGTGAGCGGTCCGAGCAGGTGGCGCTCACCGACGTGGTGCGACCGCCACGTGCGGCTCTGCCGGGAGGTGGCGAACCAGATCACGCCGAACGCGCTGAACGCCGCCATCACCACCATCGGCAGACGGGGGCTGACGGTCTCCGCCAGCGTCGCAGCCAGGACCGGCCCGAGGATCCAGATCACCTCCTGCGCCGTCGAGTCGAGCGAGAACGCGCGGGTGATCAGGGTCCGGTCGGTGATCAGCGTCGCCCACGTGGCCCGCATCGCGGCGGCCAGCGGTGGGTTCGAGAACCCGTAGAGCGCGCACAGGCCGAACAGCACGGGGCCACCGCCGGGTGCCAGGATGGCGAGCAGCAGGAGCGCGACCACCTGCGACGTCACCGAGGCCAGGAGGGTGCGCGGCTGCCCGTGCCGATCGACGAGCCGTCCGAGGATCGGGGCGCCGACGCATCCCGCCACCGTCGATGCGCCCACGGCAAGCCCTGCCGTCGCATAGGAGCCGCCGGCGCCGCGCACGAGCAGGAAGATCGCGATCGCGCCCATGCCGATGGGCATGCGCCCGACCACCGCAGCGCTGAGCAGACGCGGCACGGACGGCAGACGCAGGATGTCGGAGTACGGGTACCGCACCGAGCCAGTGTGCGTGGTATCGCGATATGACCGCGCCGGGTACCGTTCAGGGGCGCCCGTAGCTCAGGGGATAGAGCGAGAGACTTCTAATCTCGAGGCCGCAGGTTCGAATCCTGCCGGGCGCGTCTCCCCCGCCGTCAGCGGCGCCAGTAGGCGCGCGTCGCGAGGACGAAGATCGGGATGATCTC
>CAZPQP010000069.1:1854-9854 GCA_964588635.1 uncultured Bifidobacterium sp. | reverse complement strand
CCCCCGTGCGGTGAGGAACGCGGCGTACTATGGCGAAACCTCGTCGGGTACCCCGTACCGCCACGCGCATGAGCCGTCTCCTCCGCATGATCCTCCTGGGCCTCGTCGCCGGCCTGCTGCTGCCCGCGCTTGCCGGTGCCGCCGATCGTCCGTTCACACCGCGGTTCTCGACGAACGTCAACGGGCAGATCATCATGGCCGCGAACACGATCGTGCAGTGCCCGATCGACACGGTCGACCCGTTGCTCAACTCCGGCTGCTCCGGCGCTCGGGCCGGCACCAACGCGCGCAACAACAACACGCTCGACATGACGTGGCTGGATGTGGACGCCGATTCCTCCACCTTCGACTCGTCGTCGGCCCAGCTGCTGCTCCCCGGAACCGGCAACGTGCTCTTCGCCGGGCTCTACTGGACGGGTCTGCAGAAGAAGGCCGCAGTGATCACCGGCGCCAACGGCTATCGGAGCACGCCCCTGGCGCCCCCCGATGCGACGGCGATCGGCACGGTCAAGCTCGCCGTCCCGGGCGCGGCCGGGTACACGACGGTGACGGCAGCGCAGGTCGATACCGGGGCGATCGCCGAGTCGTCGGGCTACACGGCGTTCGCCGACGTCACGAGCCTCGTCAAGGCCGCCGGGGCCGGCACCTACACGGTCGCCAACATCCAGACCGGTACGGGTGGCAACTCGTTCGGCGGCTGGTCGCTCGTGATCGCGTACTCGGATCCGGCGGAGCCGCTGCGCAACCTCACGGTCTTCGACGGCCTCGCTGTGGTCAGCTCCTCCGCCTTCGTCGACATCCCGCTGTCCGGCTTCAAGACGCCGACGACCGGCACGGTCAAGACGACGATCGGCGTCGTCGCGGCCGAGGGCGACTGGGGCGCGACGGGTGACTACCTCACGCTCAATGATCAGCTCCTCACCGACGCGGTGCACCCGGCCAACAACACCGAGAACTCGACGATCGCCAATCGCGGCGTCCACGTCACGACGAAGACCCCGAACTGGGTCAATCAGCTCGGCTACGACTCGAGCCTGTTCCAGGCCGACGGCTTCCTGCCGAACGGCGCCACGACCGCCATGTTCCGCGCCAAGACCAACGGCGACACCTACGCGCCGCAGGCGATCACGTTCGCGACCGAGCTGTTCTCGCCGAACGTCACGCTGACGAAGACCGCCTCGACGGGCGGCACCGACGCGGAGCCCGGGGAGACGATCACGTACACGATCACCGCGACGAACAACGGCACGGGCGACGCCACGAACGTCCAGCTGCGGGATCCCGTCCCGTCGGGGACGACGATCACCACGCCGGCGCCGAGCGTGAGCGCCGGCACCGGCACCGTCGCCAACGAGTCCGGAGTCATCGTGGCGCGGCTCGGCGCGGGCTCGTCATCCACGGTCGGCGGCACGCTCGCCCCGGGACAGTCCGCGACGGTCACGTACGCCGTCACGATCAACGCCG
Organism: uncultured Bifidobacterium sp.; assembly: GCA_964588635.1. Lineage (GTDB taxonomy): Bacteria > Actinomycetota > Thermoleophilia > Gaiellales > F1-60-MAGs149 > F1-60-MAGs149. The sequence continues at coordinate 8,390 of CAZPQP010000069.1, read as the reverse complement.
ACGCCGGCCTCGGCGACACGATCGAGAACGTCGCCACCCTCGCTTTCGTCTCCGCGGATCTCGGCCTGCCGATCTCGACGGTCGCGGAGACCGACACGACGGTCGTCTACCCCGATCCCGGGATCGTCAAGACGATTCGCAGCGTCGCCGGCAACATCTACACCTTCGATCTGACCGTCACGAACACCGGCACGCTGGCCACGATCGGAACGGTGACCGTTGCCGACACGCGGGGCGGAGCGTTCACGGGCGGCTACACGATGTCCGGCACCGGCTGGAGCTGTCCCGGCTCGGCCTCGCCGTGCACGCGGAGCGATGCCCTGGCACCGGGTGCTTCCTATCCGCCCATCACCGTGGTGGTCACCTACACGCCAGGCGGTGCGGTGCTCAACTCGGCCAGCGTGTCCGGCGGCGGGCAGCCGACCGACGCGAACAGCCCCGCACTGCTCAACGACTCGGCGAGCGTCAACGCCGGGGCATCGGCCAGCGCGGTCCTGGGAGTCAACAAGGCCGCGCTGACGGGCACGATCAGTCTCGGCACGCTCGCGGGCTTCAAGATCCAGGTGCGCAACAGCGGCCCTTCGACCGCGACCAACGCGACGCTCGCCGACACGCTGCCGGCCGGCCTCGACTTCGCATCGGTCACCACCTCGCAGGGCTCGTGCACCACGGCGCCCTCGGGCAGTCAGACCGCGATCAGCTGCGCCTTCGGCTCGCTGCCGATCAACACGACGGCGATGGTCACCATCCGGGCTCGCCCGACCGTGGGCCTGCTCGGCACGACGGTCACGAACACCGCCACGGCGACATCGGATGTCACGCCTACTCCGGCGAGCGACAGCGCGACGCTCACGATCCGCCCTGGTGCCGACCTCTCGCTCGCGAAGACCGCATCGGCGTCGACGGTCGATCAGGCCGCCGCGATCAGCTACACCGTCACCGCGACCAACAACGGCCCTGCGTCCGCGACCAACGTGCAGATCGTGGACCGGCTGCCCGCCGCGATCGACACCGGCGCCACCATCACCAGCACGCCGTCGTCCGGCGGCACCTGCAGCCGCTCCGGATCGACGATCACCTGCATCTGGACCGGCGCGACGGCGAATGCCGCGACGCGGAGCGTGACCATCGCCGGCACGACGCTCGCCTCCGTGCCGGTCGCGGATCGCACGGCGGTCAACCGCGCAAACGTCTTCTCGAACACCGATGACCCGGACCCGAGCGACAACAGCGCCACGGCGACGGTGACCGTCATCCCCGCGGCGGATCTCGAGGCGTCGGCGACGAGCGGCGCCACCGTCGCGGCCGGTGCCAGCACGGAGCTGACGTTCTCGGTCGTCAACAACGGCCCGTCGACGGCGACGAACAGCACGATGGCGATCACCATCCCGAGCGGCCTGACACCCTCGAAGGCGCCCGCGGGCTGCACGATCTCCGGGCAGTCGGTCACGTGCGCGATCGGGACGCTGACGAATGGCGCGAGTGCCGAACGTGTCATCACGGTGATTGCCGCAAGCGACCTGTCTGAGGCGGAGCGCACGGCCACGGTCACCGTGGCCTCCGATACACCCGATCCGATCACGACGAACAACACGGACAACGCGTCGCTGCTGGCTGGCCCCATCGCCGATCTGGTGATCACGAAGACCGCCAACGTCTCCAAGGTCGCGCCGGGGGGCACGATCAACTACACGATCGGCGTTGCCAACGCCGGACCGGCGAGCTCGACCGGCGCCGTCGTCGTCGACGACCTTCCAGAGGGTCTGACGATCGCGAGCGCCACCTCGAGCGCCGTCGAAGGCTGCACCGTTGCCGGGCAGAAGGCGACGTGCAACGCCGGCGAGATCATTCCGGGGGCGAGCTTTGAGATCCTGATCGTCGCCACGGTGGGGAGGGATCGCGCCGGCTCGACCTTCGTGAACACCGCGACGCTGACGCCCGGCCCACAGCGCGATCCGAACCTCGCCAACAACACCGCGAGCGCAACCGTCCGGGTGACGACACCGAAGGGCTCGATCGCGAAGCTCAGGATCACGGGCAAGGCCAAGCCGTCGTCGACGGCGCCGAAGGCCAAGGTCGTGATCTCCTTCATGGTGACGAACACCTCGAAGGTCGTCGCCAACGACGTCGAGCTCTGCATCACGATCCCGAAGACGCTCACGTTCCTCGCGTCGACGGGGACCCGGTCGAAGGGCCGCGTCTGCTTCGCCCGTGATCAGCTGAAGGCGAGGAAGAGCGCGACATTCAGCTTCACCGCCCGCACCAAGGTGCCGGGGCCGGTGCGCCCGCGCGGCTCGGCCTGGGCCGGCAATGCGGCGTACGTCTCGACGCTCGCCAAGCTCGGCGTCGTCGCCTCCGGTGGCGGTGCCGGCGGCGTGACCGGCTAGAAGAGCCGCAGCGGTCACTGTCCAGCGAGTACCGTTCGGGGGCAACGAGGGAGGATCCGATGGCGACATGCGGCGAGGCGGCGATCCGCCTGCTCGAGCAGTACGAGGTGGATACGGCGTTCGGGATTCCCGGCGTGCACACGCTGGAGTACTACCGCGGCCTCGCGGACTCGCCGATCCGGCACGTCACGCCGCGGCACGAGCAAGGTGCCGGCTACATGGCGCTCGGTTACACCCGTGCGACGGGAAAGCCCGGCGTCTGCATCCTGATCACCGGCGCCGGCGTGACCAACGTCGCCACCGCCGTCGCCACCGCGCATCACGACTCGCTGCCGATGCTGATCCTCTCGAGCGGCACGGCCACGGCGGACGCCGAGCTGGGGCATGGCCCGCTCCACGACCTGCCTGACCAGCCCGCCTTCATGTCGACGATCTGCGAGCTCTCGATCGACGTCCGCGATCCCGCCGAGCTGCCCGAGGCGTTTGCGCAGGCGTGGGAGGTCTTCACGTCGCAGCGCCCGCGCCCCGTGCACATCAGCGTCCCGATCGACGTCCTGTCGCAGCCCGCCGCCGGCGACCAGCGCCTGCCCGAGCGCGCGGTCTCGCCGCAGCCCGAGCACACGCTCGTCGAGCAGGCCGCCACGCTGCTGGCCGGCGCGCAGCGCCCGATGATCCTGCTCGGTGGCGGCGCCTGCCAGGCGCAGACCGAGGCGATTGCGCTCGCCGAGCGCGTCGGCGCGCCCGTCACGATGACGATCGCCGGCAAGGGCATCGTCCCCGATGCGCATCCGCTGTCGGTCGGGACCACCACGACGATCTCGCCGATCTTCGAGGAGCTCGAGCAGGCCGACGTCGTGCTCGCCGTCGGCACCGAGTTCTCCGAGACGGATTACTTCTACACGTCCACGCTCGCACCGCCTGCCTTCCAAGGCGCCCTGATCCGCGTCGATATCGACGCCGAGCAGCTCGGCAAGCGCCGGCCCGCGGCGCTGCCGATCCACGGCGACGCCGCCAAGACGATGGCCGCCATCGAGGCACTGCTGGCCGAGCGCGAGGTGCAGGGCGACGGTGCTGCGCGCGCCGCAGCGCTGCGCGACGGCAATCACTGGTGGCCCGGCTGCGAGGAGTTCCAGCCGTTTCTCGCCGCCCTCGAAGAGGCGCTGCCCGAGGATGGCATCCTCGCCGTCGACTCCACGCAGCCCGCCTACGCGGCCGCGCACATGTGGCGCGGCGTGCGTCCGAACGCGTACCTGCCGTACGGCGGCTTCGGCACGCTGGGTCCCGCTCTGCCGATGGCGATGGGTGCCAAGCTCGGCGCGCCCGAGCGCCCCGTGATGTCGCTGTCGGGCGACGGCGGCTTCCTCTTCACGATCCAGGAGCTCGCCACCGCGGCCGATCTCGGCCTGCCAATCGCGGTCGTGATCTGGCAGAACCACGGCTACGGCGAGATCAAGGACTCCATGCTCCGCGCCGACGTGCCGCCGGTTGCCGTGGATACCTCGGCCCGTGACTTCCTCAAGATCGCCGAGGGCTTCGGGTGCCGCGCCGTGCGCGCCGAGTCGCTCGACGCGCTGCCGGGCATCATCCGCGAGGCCTTCACGGCCGATGGTCCCACGCTGATCGAGGTCGTCGCCGAGCGGGTGGCGCCGTCGGCGCTGCCCGTGCGCTGACGCCGGTAAGCCTGAACCGCTTCTTCACGGGCTGCGTCCAATGTGCACCGTGGGTTCACCTCAGGGAGAAGACCTGTGCCATCACGAGTGGCGATTCGGTGAAGGCCATTGCCAACGCCGTCCCGCTCTGGACTGATGCGGGGAACGCTCCCGAGGAGGCTCCACGCATGCGCGTCCCACGAACCCTGCGAACCGCACTGCTGGCGGCAACAGCCGCAGCCGCGATCGGTCTGACCGCTGGCGAGGCAGTTGCGAGCGTCTCGATGACGTTCGTCGGGCGCGCTGCCGGGGGCGGCATGAATGCCAACGGTGGCGCCTCGGAGATCTCCGCCTACTCGCCTTCCACCCAGCGGCTCTTCGTCACCAACGGCGCGACGAACAAGATCGACATCTGGAATCTGGCCAAGCCCACGGCACCCACGCTGGTCAGCTCGGTTTCGCTGCCGAACGCCACGGGCGTGCAGAGCGTGGCGACCAACGGCACGCTCGTTGCAGCGGCGGCGACTGCTGGTGACGGTACCGACGATAAGTTCGAGCCGGGCCGCGTGTTCCTGTTCAACACCAGCGGCACGCTGGACACGCGCGCGCCCAATGGCGTCGAGGTGGGCATGCTGCCTGATTCAGTGCACTTCACCCCGGATGGCAAGACGATCGTCGTCGCCAACGAGGGCGAGCCGAAGGACTACTGCCAGGTTAGTGGCCAGTACGTCCCGGCGAGCGATCCGAAGGGCTCGATCTCGATCATCGACACCACGGCAGGCGCGCTGACGGCCACGACGCTGGACTTCTCCGACTTCAACGCCAAGGCAGCGCAGATTCGTGCCGCCGGAGGGCGCATCTACGGCCCGGGGTCGTCGGTGGCCCAGGATCTGGAGCCCGAGTACGCGGCGATCAGTGCCGACTCCAAGACGGCTTTCGTGACGCTGCAGGAGAACAACGCGGTGGCCGAGATCAATCTCGCCACGAAGTCGATCACCCGCATCATGGGTCTGGGCTACAAGGATCACAGCGTGGCCGGCAACGAGTTGGACCTCTCGAACGAGGACAGCACCGCGACGACGAACAGCGGCTCGGCGACGATCAGCATCGTCAACCGTCCGGTCTTCGGCATGTACGAGCCCGACAACATCGCCACGTTCACGGGTACGGACGGAACGCAGTACTTTGCCACCGCGAACGAAGGTGACAGCCGCGCCTATCCGTGCCTCCTCGGCGGTACCGACACCACGCTGGCCCAGGAGGAGGTCGATGACGTCCGGCTGCGCAGCGGCGCGGGGCTGTTCGGCGTGACCCTCGGCGGCCTGCTCACGACAGACCTCGTCTTCGACTCGCAGCTCGGCCGCACCAAGCCGACACGCTTCGGGCCCTCCGAGGCGAACACGATGACGCCGTACGACTCGGCCGGAGGCACCGCTTCGTTTGTCGGCACGACGACCAATACGGCCGCGGGTGGTTCGGTGGGAGCCGGCTTCACGTCCGTCTACCTGCTCGGTGCGCGCTCCATGACGATCTGGAAGGTGCCGGCTGGTACGGGCATCGGCTCCGCGGTCCTCGTCTCCGACACGGGCTCGCTGATCGAGACGAAGGCCGCGGCTGCGGTACCGGACTACTTCAACAGCGATGGCAACACCAGCACCGGTGGATTCAACGCGAAGGATTCCCGCAGCGGAGCGAAGGGACCAGAGCCTGAAGGCATCGCTGTCGGCAGAGCGTTCGGCAAGACGATCGCCTTCGTCGGGCTTGAGCGGCAGAACGGCGTGATGGCGTTCGACGTCACCAATCCGGCGAGCCCGGTCTATCTCGACTACCTCAACACCGCGGACTACACGAAGACCTCGGGCGCGAACTACGCCACGTCGACGAACGCCGGCGATGTCTCTCCTGAGGGCATTCTCTTCGTCCGTGCCTCGGACAGCCCGACCGGCAAGCCCGTCATCATCGTCTCGAACGAGCTGAGCGGCACGACGGCGATCTTCAACATCAACGGCACGGCCATCAAGCCGGGCGCCCCGACCGGCGTCACCGCCAAGGCCGACGGTCGCGCAGCGATCGTCTCCTGGACGGCGCCGAAGGAGGACGGCGGTGGGGCTATCAGCGGCTATATCGTCACGTCGAAGCCCGGCGGCTACACCTGCACGGCGGACGCGACGCCCTCGTGCCGCATCGCCCTGCCGCCGAACCGCAAGTACACGTTCACCGTGAAGGCGCTCAACATCGCGGGCGAGAGCCCCGCCTCGGAGGCGTCGGCCGAGATCACGAGCGGCTCGTTCAAGCCGTCCGCTCCGGGCGCGGTGACGCTGCAGGCCGGCTCGTCCTCGATCCGTGTGGCCTGGAAGCGCTCGTCCGACAACGGCGGCGTGAAAATCGACCGGTACGTCGCCACGGCGCGCCCGGGCGGCAAGTCGTGCACCTCGACGGGCCGCTCGTGCGTGATCGAGGGACTCGCGCCCGGTACGCGGTACGGCGTGCGCGTCGTCGC
>CAZPQP010000069.1:0-1754 GCA_964588635.1 uncultured Bifidobacterium sp. | reverse complement strand
CTGATCGCCAGTGACGGCACGAGCACCGTGCGCTGGCTCGACCCGACCACGCTGAAGGTCGCGCGCCGGATCACCGTGCACGACGGGCAGCGCACGATCGACGGGCTCAACGAGCTCGAGCTGATCGACGGGGTGCTGTGGGCGAACGTCTGGCCGAGCGACCGCATCGCGCTGATCGACCCGGCCGACGGACACGTGCGCGCGTGGCTGGACCTGGCGCGGTTGCGCGCAGAGCTGAGCGCGCCCGGCGAGGTGCTCAACGGCATCGCACGGTATCCGGGCGCGAGCACGATCGCGGTGACGGGCAAGTACTGGCCGCAGCTGTTCGAGATCCGTCTCGGTGGCCGGATCCCTGCCTAGTGCCGGACGGGGCCACACCCCAAGCGGAACCTAGACCAGTTCGAAGCGGATCGGCAGCGCACCGACCTGCAGCGTGCTGGCCCCGAGGGCGTGGAGCTTCTCCTTGCCCTCGACGATCGTCAGGAAGTGGTTGCCCGCCAGCGTGCCCGCCTTCGAGGCGAAGCTGCACGGCCCATAGGGGAAGAGCAGCTCGCACTCGGAGATGCCGCCGGGGTACCAGAGGATCTCGCCGGGGGCCGGGTGCGCGGTGGCGTCCTCGAACGGCACGCCGAGGTCGAAGTCGCCGAGGGGGATCCAGCACGACTCGCCGCTCCAGCGCACGTGGATCATCTTGTTCTCGTACGGCAGGAGCGTGAGGAACGCCGCGCACGTCTGCGGCGCCTTCTCGGTCTCGAGGCGCGCGATGAATTCGACGTCGCCGCTCGTGATGCGGATCAGCTGCTCGGCCATGGTCTCTCCTCCGGGTCGGTCGGAGGCATCATGCCCGATCTACGGCGTGATGCGGGTGACGCCGGGGATGCGGTCGAAGCCGCGGTCGAACGAGACGACCTCCGTGATGCCGGAATGCAGCGCCTGGGCGGCAAGCACGGCGTCAGGCAGTTCCACGTTGTGCCGCTGGTGAACGTCCAGTGCGGCACTGAGCAGATCGAGGTCGCCGGTGATCGCCGGCAGCTCGAGGAGGCTGCTGAGCTGGTCGCTGACGGCTCTGCGGGAGAGGCCGTAGTACGAGCGCAGTACATGGGCGATCTCGGTGAAGACCTGCGGGGTGAGGATGAGCTCTCCACGTTTGGCGAGGAGCGCCGTGGCGGCACGAGCCTGTTCCGGCGCATCTCCGACGAGGTGTCGGAGCAGGACGTTGGTGTCGACGTATGCGTTCAATCCCAGTTGTCTGCCCCGCGGGCGCGATCGATCTCGACGATCGCGTCGCGAATCTCCTGCATCGACTTGCCGCGCTTCTCCGGGGGCACCTCAATCGGCGGCAGCTCATGGTGCGGCTTGATCCGCCGCACGGTGACCTCGTCACCGGCGATCGAAAAGAAGAGCGTGTCGCCTTCCTTCGCACCGAGGCGCTCGCGCACGGCCTTTGGCACGGTGATCTGCCCCTTGCTGGTGATGCGGGCGAGCAGCCCGACCGATCGCTTTCGGCTCATATTCCTTACACTATCAGGATCGTAAGGAATAGTGTTCGCGGCGGCTTCCATGCCCGCGGTGTCTGCGACGATGCCCGCACCGATGGCGCGCAGTCCCGACCCAGAGCCGCACGCACTGTCACCGCAGACGCGCGAGATGCTCGCCGCGCTGCCGCAGAACAACGTCTTCCGCGCGCTTGCGCACGCCGATGCCGCGTTCCCGCCGCTGATGGAGCTGACCGCGAGCCTCTGGAACGACGCGGT
>CAZPQP010000068.1:0-9942 GCA_964588635.1 uncultured Bifidobacterium sp. | reverse complement strand
CGCCGCGACGATCGTGATCGGCACGCAGTGGCGCGGCGACGTGCCGCCCGAGACGCTGCGCGCCATCCACGCGCTCGGCCGCCGCATCGTCTTCGACGCGCAGGGTCTCGCCCGCCCCGGCCTCGGCGAGGTCGTGCCCGGCGGCCCGCTCGATCCGGCCTGGCTGAGCGGCGTCGACGCGGTCAAGTTCTCCGACGAGGAGGCGCAGGCGCTGCTCGGCGGTACCGATGCCGCGGCTATGGCACGCGCGGGCGTGCCGATCGTGCTCGTCACCTACGGGGAGGGCGGCGCCGACATCTGGTCGCGCGATGAGCCCGACGTCCTGCACATCCCCGCCGATCGGATCCCCCGCCTCGCCGACACCGTCGGCGCGGGCGACATGTTCACGGCGCTGTTCGCCGCCGCGCTCGACCAGGGCGAGGCCCCGCACGCTGCTGCACGCACCGCCACGCACGGCGTCGCCGAGATCCTGCGTCTGCGGGTCTAGGCCCCACCTGGAGCCGGGACGCCGAGGTCTACCCTCGCGGCATGCGCCGCGCGCTGCTCCTGGTCGTCGCCGTCCTGATCGCCGTGCCGCCCGCTGCGGCAGCGCCAGCACACGACATCACGATCGCCGTCTCCGGCGATCTGCTCGTCCACGAGGCCGTCTGGCGGCAGGCGGCGGCCTATGCCGACGGCGACGGCTACGACTTCCGACCGATGCTGCGGCGGGTCAGGCCGCTGATCGCCGGTGCCGACCTCGCGATCTGCCACGTCGAGACGCCGCTGACGGCGCGGACCACCGCCCCCACCGCATTCCCGGTCTTCAGCACGCCGCCGGCGCTCGCCGTGGCCATCCGGCGCGCCGGATTCGACGCGTGCTCGACCGCATCGAACCACTCGCTCGATCAGGGGCCGGCGGGCATCACCGCGACGTTGCGCGCACTCGACGCCAGCGGCGTGCACCACACCGGCAGCGCGCGTTCGGCGCGCGAGGCGCGACGGCCGCTGATCCTCGAGACGGCAGGCGGCGTGCGCGTCGCCCTCCTCGCCTTCACGCAGGTCACCAACGGCCAGGTACCCGAGCCCGCGTGGCGCGTCAACGACATCGGCAGTGATGCCCGGCCGATCCTCGCGCAAGCACGTCAGGCACGACGGCTCGGCGCCGATGTCGTCGTGGTGAACCTCCACTGGGGCATCGAGCTGCAGCACGAGCCGACCGGAGAGCAGCTCGCCCTGGCGCAAGCACTTGGACGCTCGCGGCTGATCACCGCCGTCGTGGGCCAGCACGCGCACGTCGTCCAGCCCATCCGCCGCGCGGGCGGCGCGCTCGTGCTGTTCGGCGAGGGCAACCTGCTGTCCGGGCAGGCGAAGTCCGCCGAGTTCCGCCTCCCCGCCGAGGCGCAGGACGGGTTGATCGGGCTGCTCCGGATCCGCGTGCCGGCCGCCGGACGCGCGGTGCTGCGCCGCATCGACTACGCCCCCGTCTACGTGGACCATGCCGACTACGTGGTCGTCCCGGTCGGCGCCGACCCGTCGAAGCCCGAGTACGCGGCGTCGCTGGCGCGGACGACAGCCGCGATCGGCCACGGTCCGCGCTTCGGCGTCTGGCGGCGCATGACGCCCTGACGCAGGCGGCTGCCTAGGCCAGCAGGCCGCCGCGCAGGGCATCGACCAGCGGCGCGAGGTCGCCCGGCGGCGGATCGCCGGGCGCCAGCGGCGCGACATGCTCGCGCACGGCCGCGTGGACCGGTGCGAGGTTCGGGCCGAGCCGCTCGACACCACGCAGGTCGATCGCCTGGCACGCCAGCACGCAGGCGATCGCCGCCGCGCGGAAGCCCAGCTCCGTCATCTCGGCGAGGCGCCGCGCACCGAGGCCCGCCATCGTCAGGCGATCCTCGATCTTCTCGGCCTGGGACGACGAGCCGACCTCGGCCGACACGGGCTGGATCAGCAGGCGCGCCTCGACGGTCAGGGCCTGCAGCGGCCACGCCATCTCGGACAGCCCGTGCCCCATGTCGTCGCCCGCCGGCTCGAGGCCATGCGAGAGCCCCGTCTCGCTCTCCTGCAGGAGCTTGATCGACCGCTCGTTCTGCACGTTGAGGCACGGCGCGAGCGCGATCCGCGCGAAGTCGATCGCCGCCGCGAGCGCCTGGGGGTCGAAGTTGGCGACCGGCAGCATCCGGTCCTCCTCCATCAGCGCCAGCGGGTTCTGCTGGTGCGCGTTCAGCTCGATCGACACCTGGCGGATGCAGAAGGCGAAGGCGTCGTACGCGGCGCCGAGCACCGCGCCGGCGTCGCGGAACGAGAGCGGCGCCTGCAGGTGCCGGGGATCGTTCGCCAGCTGCGTGCCGACGAGCAGGTGCCCGATCGCGGCCAGCGCGCGGCGATAGCCCGGATACGGACGCACCTCGCCGGCGGCCGGATGGAAGGGCGAGGGGTTCGCCCCATACGCCTCGAGGTCGAGGGCGGTCAGCGTGACGAGCGTCTCCAGCAGGATCTCGGCGTCGTACAGCGCGAGCGCGGCATGCGCGGTCACATACGAGCCCTGGCCGATCAGCGGCAGCGCCTCACCCACCTCGAGCTCCAGGTCGCCGAGCAGCGCGGGCACGAGATGCGCGAGGGGCATGATGTCGCCCATCCCCGTCGAGCCGTACATCGGCAGGACGACATCGTCGAGGCCGTCGCTCAGACGCTGCGCGATCCGATCGGCGACCTCCGGGCGCACGTTGGTTCGCCCCGCGGCGAGCTGGTTGAGGAGCAGGATCGCGGTGGCGCGGACGACGTCCGGCGGCAGGGCGGGACCCTGGCCGTTCGCGTGCTCGCGCACGAGCCGCGCGTTGAAGCGGCGCATGTCCTCCCGGGACACGCGTCGCGTCTTGCGCACCCCGACGCCGGTGGTGAGCCCGTAGACGTCATCGCCGCGCTCGGCGATGCGCTCGGCGAACAGGCGGTTGACGCGCATGCGCTCCCGCGCCTCGAGATCGATGCCGACGGGGCCGGGCGCGCGCGCCGCCTCGACGAGGTTCGGGAGGGAGAGGGCGAAGCCGGTGAGGGTGAGCACGGGCGGACTCTACGTGAAACGGTTCACACGATGCGCTCCTCGGCGCCATCGCGTGCCGCGCGCGTGGCCGGCGCCCCTCGCCGCGAGCGCCATCGACGCGATCCAGGGCTGCTCGCGATCCGGGGGGAGGACATGACAACCGCGCGGATGTGGTGTCCTCCCCCAGCGTGCGAGCCCGCTTGGGTCACCCGTGGGGGAATGGGAGGACACCACATCCGCGCGGTTGTCATGTCCTCCCTTACCCTCCACCCCATGCAGCCGCCGGTGATCACCCTCGCGGAGTGCTCCAAGCGCTTCGGCGAGCGCCTCGCGCTGCGCAAGGCCACGCTGACGGTCGCCACCGGCGAGACCGTCGTCGTGCTCGGACCGAACGGCGCCGGCAAGTCGACGATGCTCCGGCTCGTCGCGGGGCTCCTCCGGCCGACGGCGGGCTCGGCGCGGATCGGCGACAGCGAGGCGATCAGCGCGCCGAAGGCCGTGCGGGCCGGCATGGCGTACGCCGGCCACCAGCCGCAGCTCTACCGCGGGCTGACCGCGCGGGAGAACCTCGACCTGCACCTGCGGCTCCACCAGACGACGGCAGATACGGGAGCGCTGCTCGACCGCGGCGGCCTCGGCGACCGCGCCGACGAGCGCATCGACGGCTTCTCCCGTGGCATGCTCCAGCGCCTCGCGCTGGCACGCGCCACCGCGCACGACCCGGTGCTGCTCCTCCTCGACGAGCCGGCCAGCGGCCTCGACGCCGACGGACGCTCGCTGCTGGACGACACCCTGCGCGACGGCATCGGCCGGCGCACGCAGCTCGTCGCCAGCCACGACCACGAGCTCGCAGCGCGCCTCGGCGTGCGCGAGGTGCGTCTCGAGAACGGCGGCATCGCATGATCGGCGCCGCCCTCGCGCTCGCCCGCGTGAAGCTCGTGCTGGAGATCCGCCGACGCGAGGTGATCTTCGCGATGCTGCTCTTCATCGCGGCCACGATCGTGATCGTCCACTTCGCCCTCAGCGGCGACACGGGCGCCGGGACCCGCGCGGCTGCCGGCATGCTCTGGGCCGCCGTCGTCTTCACCGCCGTGCTCGGGCTGCTGCGCACGTTCTCGGCCGAGCAGGAGGGCGGCGTGCTCGACGCGCTGCTGCTCGCGCCGATCGACCGCGCCGCGATCTGGCTCGGCACCGCGCTCGCCCAGTTCGGCTTCCTCGTCGTGATCGAGCTGGTCGCCGTCCCGATCTGGTGGGTGCTGTTCTTCCAGAGCGAGGGACCGAGCATCGGCGCCGTCGTCATCGCACTGCTGCTCGCCGACATCGGCATCGCGCTCGTCGGCACGCTGTCCGCCGCGCTCGCGCTCGGCGCACGCACCCGCGATGTGCTCCTGCCCGTCCTCGTCCTGCCGCTGCTGATCCCCGTCGTGCTCGGTGGCGTGACGGCCACGTACGGAGCCTTCGGCGAAGAGGTGGGAGGACTCCGACCACTCGGCTTTCTGGCACTCTACGACCTCGTGTTCATCGCCCTCGCGTGGGGCACCTCGGAACACCTCCTCGGCGACTGACATGCGCGCAAACCGGCACCTCACCACCACCATCCCCCTCGCCCTCAGCATCGTGCTGGTGCCGTTGACGATCGCGATGGCGTTCTGGTGGACCGGCGAGGACGTCGATCAGGGCCTCAGCCAGAAGATCTTCTACTTCCACGTGCCGATCGCGCTGACGTCGTACATCGCGTTCGGCTTCGGCGCGTTCGGCGCGGCGATGTACCTGTGGAAGCGCACCGAGGCCTGGGACATGCGCTCGTACGTCGGCGTCCACTCGGGCACCATCTTCGGCACGCTCGTGCTGATCACCGGACCGCTCTGGGCCAAGGCCTCGTGGGGCGTCTGGTGGAACTGGGGCGACCGCCAGCTCAACGTCTTCCTGATCCTGTTCCTCTACTACTGCGCGTACTTCATGCTCCGGTTCTCGCTCGACGAGGGCGAGCGCCGCCGCTCGGCGTCGGCGATCTTCGCGCTCCTCGGCGTCGGCCTGATCCCGATGTCGTTCCTCGCCGTGCGCGTCGCGCAGACGCTGATTCACCCCACCGTGTTCACCTCGTCGGGCGCCGCCATGCCCGGGTCGTTCCTGCTGACGTTCCTCGTCGGCATGGCTGCCATGCTGAGCCTGATGGTCCTGCTGATCTCCGTCGAGCTGCGCGGCAAGCGCGCCGCCGCCCGCGTGCTGCAGCTGCAGCGCCTCGAGCGAGGAGAGGACGCATGACGCTGCGCGAAGCCGTGCCGTGGGTCGCCGGCGCGTACCTGCTCGTCTGGGTCGTGATCCTCGCGTACGTGGGCATCATCGGCCGCAAGCTCAACCGTCTGGAGCGCACGCTCGACGAGCTCGAGGCGAAGCAGTCCACGAGCCCGCCAGAGGCATGAGCATCGTCCGCCTCGGTACCCGAGGCTCCCCGCTCGCGCAGGCGCAGGCCCGGCTCGCCGCGGAGGCGCTGACCGCCCAGGGCGCGCACGTCGAGCTCGTGATCGTCTCGACGCGGGGCGATGCGGCACAGACGACGCCGCTCGGCGAGCTCGGTCCCGGCGCCTTCGCGTCGGCGCTCGAGGAGGCGCTGCTGGCCGACGAGATCGACGTCGCGGTGCACTCGTCCAAGGACCTGACGGGCGATCAGCCGGACGGCCTCGAGCTGGCCGCGTTCCTGGAGCGCGCCGACGCGCGTGACGCCTGGTGCGGCGAGGCCCGCTCGTTCGGCGAGATCCCCGTCGGCGCCCGCGTCGGCACGTCGTCGCTGCGCCGCACTGCGGCGCTCCGCGCGGCGCGCCCCGACCTGACGATCGTGCCGATCCGCGGCAACGTGCAGACGCGCCTCGACCACCGCGCGACGAACGACCTCGACGGCGTGATCCTCGCCGCCTGCGGTCTCGATCGCATCGGCCTCGACCACGAGATCGGCTTCCGCTTCCCCGTCGAGACGCTCGTGCCCGAGTCGGGACAGGGCGCGATCGCGCTGCAGACCCGCGTCGGCGACGGCGGCCTCGTGCTCGCCGTGGACGACCTCGAGACGCGCACCGCGGTGATGGCCGAGCGCGGCGTGACCCGCCGACTCGGCGGCGGCTGCCGCGTGCCCGTCGCCGCGCACGCGCATCACCACGCCGGCGCATGGCGCCTGATCGGCTGGATCGGCTCGCCGGACGGCATCCAGACGCTCCGCCACGAGGCCGACGGCGAGAACCCGCACGCGCTCGTCGACACCGTGGTCGATCGCCTCCTGCAGGACGGCGGCGCCGAGCTGCTGGCGGAGGGCGGCGCATGACCGTCTACCTCGTCGGCGCCGGCCCCGGCGATCCCGGGCTGATCACCGTCCGCGGCCTCGACCTCGTGCGCCGTGCGGACGTGCTCGTCCTCGATCGCCTGGCCGGCGACCAGCTGCCGCTCGAGGCGAAGCCGGGCTGCCTGCTGATCGACGCGGGCAAGGCGCCGGGGAAGGTCGCGATGACGCAGGAGGAGACCAACGCCTGCCTCGTCGAGCACGGCCTGACCGGCGCGATGGTCGTGCGCCTCAAGGGCGGCGACCCGTTCGTGTTCGGGCGCGGCTCCGAGGAGGCCGAGGCCCTGCACGCCGCCGGCGTCGACTACGAGGTCGTGCCCGGCATCTCCAGCTCGATCGCCGCGCCGTCGGCCGGCGGCATCCCGGTGACGCACCGCGGCATGGCGACGCACCTCACGATCGTCACCGGCCATGAGGATCCCACGAAGCCCGACACGCAGACCGACTGGGATGCACTCGCCAGGGCCGGCGGCACGCTCGTGCTGCTGATGGGCGTCGGGCGGCTCGGCAAGATCAGCGACGCCCTGATTGCCGGCGGCCGCTCGGCGGAGACGCCGGTCGGCATCGTCGAGCGCGGCACGCTCCCGACCCAGCGCGTCACCACCGGCACGCTCGGCACGATCGCCGCGATCGCGCAGGAGCAGGGCGTGAAGTCGCCCGCCGTGACCGTCATCGGCGACGTCGTCTCCGTCCGCGACGCGATCGGCTGGGCCGACCGCCTGCCGCTCGCCGGTCGCGTCATCGCCGTCACGCGCGCCCGCGCCCAGGCCGACGGCCTGACGCGCCGCCTGACCGATCTCGGCGCGAAGGTGATTAGCGCCCCCACCATCCGCACCGTCCCGCTCGACGTCGACCCGATCGATGCGGCGTCGTTCGACGTGATCGTCGTGACGAGCCCGAATACGCCCGCATTGCTGCTGGCTGCGATCGGCGGCGACGCCCGCGCGCTGCACGGCGTCGAGGTCGCGGCGATCGGCCCGGGCACCGCGGCCGCGCTGCGCGACATCGGCATCGTCGCCGACGTCGTCTCCGAGCGCGCGGTCGCCGAGGCACTGCTCGAGACGCTGCAGGATCGCGTGGCCGGCAAGCGCGTGCTGATCGCCCGCGCCGAGGAGGCCCGCGACCTGCTGCCCGACGGGCTCGCCAACGCCGGCGCGACCGTCGAGATCGCAGCGCTCTACCGCACCGAGTACGCGGTGCCCGAGGGTGACGACCTGCTGCGCGCCGACTGCGTGACGTTCACGTCCGCATCCACCGTCCGCGCCTTCGCCGAGGCGTTTCCGGAGGCCGACCTCGAGGACCTGCCGGGCGTCTCGATCGGGCCGATCACGAGCGCCACGATGCGCGAGCTCGGCGTCGGCATCGCCGCGGAGGCCGACGAGCACGATCTCGACGGGCTCGTCGCCGCGATTCGCGAGCTGCTCGCCTAGCGACGCGGCAGCTCGACCGTCGGCTCCTTGTCGGGCCGGTCGAGGCGCAGGATGCGCGGGATGGTGAGGATCACCGCGACCGCGACGCCGATGCCGGACACGATGAAGACGCCGCGGACGCCGATCGCGTCGGCGAGGAAGGCGCCGATCGCGCCGCCGCCGGAGATCGCGCACACCGCGATCATGCGTCCGGTGATGCCGACGCGGGCCTGCAGACGGTCGGGTACGCCCTTCTGCCGCTCGCCGATCACCGTCGAGAGGATCGCGTAGTCGCTGAACGACCGCACGGCGTTCGTCGCCGTCACGATCAGGAAGCCGGGTGCGGCCGCCGTGGCGAGGATCGAGCCGCTGCTCAGCAGCGCGAGACCGGCAGTGACGCGACCCGACCCCTGCGCATCGACAAGTCGGCCGAGGAAGACCGGGACGATCAGGCCCATCACCGCACCGATGCCGAGCACCACGCCGGCCTGGATCGAGGACAGCCCCAGCGTCTCGCGCAGCAGCGGCACGATCAGCGCCGCCGACATCGCCGCGCCGAGATTCCAGCCGATGCTCACCCACGTGTAGGCGCGGACGCGCGGCCGATGCCAGATCACGTCGAGGCCCTCCTTCATCATCGCCAGCGCGGGCTCGCGGGCCTCCTCCCCGGTCCGACCGGCATCGAGGTCGCGGCGGATCAGCAGGATCAGCACGAACGCGGCGAGGAAGCCGATCGCCTCCGCCAGCAGCGCGAAGGCCGGTCCGACGAGGCCGATCAGCACGCCGCCGAGCGCCGGTCCGGCGAAGTAGCCGAAGGCCCACGACGCAGACAGGGTCGCCTGGCCCTGCGTGAAGCGCTCACGGCCGATCAGCGACGCGACCGCGCCGAAGACTGCGGCATCCACGAACACGCGCGCCGTGCCGATCGCGAAGGCCGCCACCAGCACGATGGCGAGCGGCGGCTGCCCGGCGAACGCCCAGAGCGGGATCACCAACGCGACCAGCGCCTGCAGCGCGTGCGACACCCACATCACCTTCTGACGGGAGTGGCGGTCGCCGATGACGCCGGCCGGCAGGCCGAAGACGACGTACGGGAACACGGACAGCGCGAAGATCAGCCCGGCCTGGGTGCTGGTGCCGCCGTGGTCGAGGACGAGCCACGGCAGCGCGATCATCGAGACGCCCGCCCCGACGACGTCCAATGCCTGCGCGGCGAGCAGCAGGCGCCCGTCCCGATCGGACAGGAGCGGATCGTTGCGCAGGGGCATCAGCCGCCGGGCTGCGCGCCCATCACCCAGATCGCGATGGCGACGGCGATGATCTCGCCGCCCCCGACCCAGATGATGCGCTTGGCGTACCCGACCGCCTCGGCATCGGAGGCGGCGTTGCGCATCTTGCGCGCGGCCGGATGCATCAGCGCGCTGCCGACGACGGCGGCGACCAGCCACAGGATGAAGCCGATGTTGATCCACATGGCGCTGCCGATGTTGTAGGCCGCGACCATCCAGATGCCGCTGATCAGCAGGAGGATCGCGGCGGGCAGGCCGACGCGGGTGGCGAAGCGCGTCACGGCGACCGCGCCGGTCAGCACGCCGGCCTCGCTGCGCCGCGTGACGATCGTCGCGAAGATCAGCGAGCCGAAGAGGCTGCCGAGCCAGACGTAGGCGGCCAGCGAGTGGATGATGGTGAGGGTGTCGTAGCTCATGGCTCGGTGGTCTCCGTCGTCGGTCGCGCGAGGACGTCAGCGTAGTCGCGCCGGGGCGCGGCGACCCAGAGGTCCCAGGGATGCGGCTCCCCCTTCGCCCGATCTTCGGCGCCTCCTTCCCGCAGCAGCGTGGCGAGCTGGTCGACGCGGGCGATCAGCCGCCGGCACCACGCCTCGTCGTCCGGTGCCGGTGCAGCGAGCAGCTCGGCGATCGACCCGGCCAGCCGATTGGCCTGCACGGCGCTCTCCGGCGTGGGCTCGACGAGCAGGCGCTCCCACGCACCCGACCGGTAGTCCTCCCACGCCTCGTCGAGCTCGTCGGGCCCGGCCAGCGCGCCCGTGGCGTCGGCGGCGAGCGCGTAGCGCTGCTCGAACTCCTCGCGCTCCCGTTCGTCGGCCGTCATGTGCTGCAGCGTACGCGCCAATCTGGATCCGGATCCAGATTGGTCGGTTTCGTGCCAATTTGGATCCGGATCCA
>CAZPQP010000067.1:0-9946 GCA_964588635.1 uncultured Bifidobacterium sp. | reverse complement strand
TCGATCTCGACGCCGATCCCGTCGCGACGTTCGAGCCCGAGGAGCGCTTCCCGTCGCCGTGGTGACGATTAGGCCCGCGCCGGACCCGTTCACTGCTGACGGAAACCGTCTGGGCCGCCTCAGGGCCACCGGCGATAGACAGGGCATGAACACCCGCCGACTCATCCCACTGCTCGCCGCCGGAGCGCTCGCCCTCAGCGCCGCCCCGGCCAGCGCCGCCACCACGCTCGACGGCACCGTCGGGCCCGGCTTCACCATCACGCTCGCCCAGGGCGGCAAGAAGGTCACGTCGCTCAAGGCCGGCACCTACACGATCAAGGTCGTCGACAAGACGAATGCGCACGACTTCGTCCTCAACGGGCCCGGCGTCAGCAACAGGTCGATCACCGGACTCAAGGAAGTCGCCACCAAGAGCATGACGGTCACGCTCAAGAAGGGCACCTACGTCTTCTTCTGCACCCCGCACAAGAGCATGATGCAGGGGTCCTTCAAGGTCACGTAAGCCGCCCGCGCGGCGCCTGCCCCTACATCTCGTCGGGGGCGGGCGCCTTGCCGCGCAGGAGCAGCACGGCCACGCCGACACCGATCACCGCGGTGATCACCGACGGCACCATGGCGTAGGCCACGGCCACGTCGAAGGCCTTCGTGACGGTCGCGGCGACCTCCATGCCGGCAGCCGGCACGATGTCGGCCGCACGTGCGCTGCCCGTCAGCACGTCGAGGTACTGCCCCAGCTGCTTGAACGACGGATCGTATGGCTGCAGCAGATGCTCGAGCTCCACGCGGGCGCGCGTCTGGAAGATCGCGGTCGCCAGCGCCACGCCGAGCGAGCCGCCGATCATGCTCGACGCCTTGTAGACGCCGGACGCCACGCCCTCGCCCGCACCATCCGGATCCTCGACGGCGACCGCTGCGCACGGCGTGATCTGCAGGCCGATGCCCGCGCCGAGCAGCAGGAACGGCGCGATCAGCTGGTTGTACGACCCGGACAGATCGAGCATCAGCACCGAGGCGACGGCGAGCAGCGCCATGCCGACCGCCGTCGGCAGCCACGGGCCGAACCGCAGGCCGAGGCGCGTGCCGAAGGGATTGACGATCAGGATCGGGATCGTCGCGGGCAGCAGCATCACGCCGGCCCGAAGCGGGCTCATGTCCTCGACGACCTGCAGGTAGAGCGCCATGAAGAAGATCGCGGCGCCGAAGATGACATTGGCGATCAGGTTCGCGAGCACGGCGCCGTCGAACCGGCCGCGCCGGAAGATCGACAGCTGGACGACGGGGTTCCGCACCCGCCGCTCGATCAGCACGAACGCCACGAGCAGCGCCAGCGCCACGAGGAAGTACCCCGCCAGCGCCCGCGGGCTCGCCGTGTCGGCCTGCACGAGGCCGTACGAGATCAGGCCGATGCCGCCGACGAGGGTGATCACGCCGCCGATGTCGATGCTGCGATCGGCCCCCTCCTCGCACGACTCGGGCGTCGTCTTCCACATCAACGCCAGCGCCACGATGCCGATCGGCAGGTTGATCCAGAAGATCCACTGCCACGAGAGCGACGCGATCAGCAGGCCGCCGACGAGCGGGCCGATCGCCTGCGAGCCCCAGCAGGTCGCGATCCACGCGCCGATCGCGGTGTCGCGCTCGCGTCCGCTGAACGACACGGCGACGATCGCCAGCGCCGACGGCAGGATCGCGGCGGCACCGACGCCCTCGATCACGCGGCCGATGATCAGCATCGTCGACCCCTGCGCGAGGCCGGCCACGATCGAGCCCGCGAGGATCAGCAGCGTCCCGATCGCGAACACGAGGCGGCGGCCGAAGATGTCGCCGAGCTTGCCGCCGACGATGATCAGCGAACCCGCCAGGAAGTAGCCGTTGACGGCCCACTGCAGCGTGTCCATCGAGCCACCGAGCTCGCGCCCGATCGTGGGCAGGGCCAGCGAGATGTCGGAGGCCGTCACCCAGACCAGCGCCGTCACGGCGCAGATGCCGATCAGCGACAGCCAGCGGTTCGGCGACGCGGAGAGCAGGGACATGCGGGAAGGCTATAGCGCGCGGTACCCGGAGCGACTCCGGCGTCGCCTGCGGCGAAGTAGGCTCTGCGCATGCGTCGGTGCCTGTTGCTGCTCGTCCTCGGCCTGCTGGGCGCCAGCTTGCCGCCGGCGACGGCCGGGGCGAGCACGACGAGCATCCTGAGAACGCTCGGCGGCGCCCCGTGCACCTCGACGAGTGCGTTCACCTGCGTGAGGATCTCGGTGCCGCTGAACCATTTCGATCCGGCCGACACGCGCATGATCAAGGTCGCCTTCGCCGTCCGGCCGGCGAACAAGACCAGCCACGGCCTCTTCGTCGTCGCCACCGGCGGCCCTGGTTCAAGCGGCATCCTCAGTGCCGACAGCTACCTCTCGAGCTTCTCGCAGAAGATGCTGGACCGCTACGACGTCGTCTTCTTCGACCAGCGCGGTATCGGCCGCAGCGGCGGCCTCACCTGCCCGAAGGCGACGGCCGCGGCACGAACCGACACGCAGGAGCTGATGCCCTCGACGATCACGTACGTCAACGCCTGCACCGCGGAACTGAAGTCCACCACCCTGCTGCCGTACGTCGGCACGAGCCAGGCGATCGAGGATCTCGCAGCCTTCCGCGAGCGGCTCGGCCGTCCCGATATCCGCATCTACGGCGAGTCGTACGGCACCCAGTACGCGCAGACGTACGCCGCCGCACACCCCGACGGGCTCAAGGGCGTGATCATCGACGGCGTCGTCGACCTGACGCTGACCGGGCCGCAGTTCTGGGCGAGCGCCGCCCGGCAGTTCGAGAGCGTGCTCAACACCACCCTCGCGGTCTGCGACAACCGGCCGCGGTGCAAGGCCGATGCCGGGGGGAGTCTCGGTGCCGTCTACGACCGGCTCGAGGCGCGCGTCGAGAAGGCGCCGATCCCGGTGCGCTTCCCGCTGGCTAACGGCACGCGGGTCGATCGCGAGCTGACCGCGAGCCTGTTCCAGACGGTGATCAGCGGGGAGCTGTACGGCACCAACGGCCGCATGATGCTCACGCGCGCGCTCACGGCGGCCGCCCGTGACGACCTCGTGCCGCTGCTGCGCCTCGCGTATCAGGACGCGATGCTGAATCCCCAGACGCTGAAGCCGATCATCGACCCGAGCTGGTCCGACGCGATGTACCTCGGTGTCGACTGTCGCGACTACCACTACTACGACGGCACGCAGCTGCAGCGCAGCGCTGCCTACATGGCACAGGCCGACCAGGTCGCCGGATCGTTGCCGCGCATCGGGGGTGCGCTCTTCCTGAGCGACTACCCGTGCATCTGGTGGCCGGGCGAGGAACCGCCGAGCGCGCGACCCGCCGCGCTGACGAACCCGGATATCCCGACGTTCGTGATCGTCGCCACGGCCGACCCGATCACGCCGGCGACGCAGGGTCGCGCGGTGTACTCACGCCTCGACGACGGGTACCTGATCACCACGCAGGGTGGTCCGCACGTGACGTTCGGACGCGGCAACGCGTGCCCCGACGACGTGATCTACGACTTCCTCGAGACCGGCAAGCGTCCGGTTCGCCGCACGATGGTCTGCCCCGGCTCCGTTGTGCGCGACTACCTCCCGCTGCCGCCGGACCGCGCCCGTGCGTTCGCCTCGCTCGACGACGCGCTGGTGTCGTTCCAGCAGCAGGCCCGACGCGTGCCCGAGTACTGGTACTGGAGCGGCCAGGAGGCGCAGGCGACCGCATGTCCCGTGGCGGGCACCATGCGCTTCCGCGCCACGGATGACGGCGCCGCGATCACCTATCGGGGCTGCAGCTTCACCCGCGGCGTGGCCATCACCGGCACGGGAACCGAAGAGAGCAGTGGTCGCTTCACCATCGCCGGCACGATCGCGGGACGCTGGCACGGACCGCTCCGCTTCGTCCACGACGGCGCGCAGCTGGACGTCACGCTCGGCGGCTGACCTGGGAGCCGACGTTCGCTCCGTGGTTAACAGAGGGGTCAGACCCCTCTGTTAACCAGACGTGGGCGCTGGAGCCTCCACGGTATCGGTTGGTTAACAGAGGGGTCTGACCCCTCTGTTAACCACGGAGCTGCGTGCCGAGCCACCGCGAGTAGATCTCGCGCCCCGGCTCGTGCAGGTGGTTTGGATCGGAGTAGCCGCCGTCGTACAGCTGCGCCAGGACGTCCTTCGGCGGGAACAGCAGCGGCTCGCCGAACGTGGCCTCGAACTTGTCGAGATACGCCTGCGATGGCTCCGGATCGCCGAGGCGCGGCATCAGCGTGAAGTAGATCTCCAGGCCGCGCGCGTGCGCCCACTCCACCATCTCGAGCATCGTCTCGCGCTGCGCGTCGTTGTTGATGCGCCCGATCGGCCATGCGCCCGGCGGCCGATCCGCCCACGTGCCGCCCTTCGGCGTGACCTTCTTCAGCCACTCCTCGTTGGCCGCCGTCTTGAGCGGGCGATCCTTGCCGGTGCACCCGTCCGAGACGCCCTCGGGGCGCTGCTCGACCGGGATCTCGACGTTCTTGTCGGCCTTGCCCGAGAGAGCGCGGTCGAGCGCGTAGTCGAGGCGCTCCTGGAAGAGGTCCATGACGTCACGGGCCTTCAGGTAGGCGGGCTCGCGCGGCTTGACCTCGGGATCCGACTTGAACTCCTCGACCGGGACGAGCGCCGCATGGTCCACGTAGTAGTCGTAGTACCGCTGCGATGTGGCGACCACGTCGCCCTCGCGCGAGTACTCGACGACGATCGCCTGCGTGATGCCGCGCTCGTTCTCGACGTCCTTGATCTCCTGGAACATCTGCTGCGTGCCGCGCCAGCTGCGCGCCAGGTTGAGCACCACGAACGGCGGGACCTTGCCGTTGCTGTACTCCGTGGAGACCGTCTGCGGCGAGACCCCCCACTTCGTGCGCGAGGTGCCGACGATCACGACATCGACCGGACCCTTGTAGTTGTAGATCTCGCGGTAGATGCACTTCAGCGACGCGTACCGAACGCGTGGCTGGTCGGACCACGCCACCAGCGCGAACACCCCGAGCAGCGACATCGCCAGCACGAGGCCGGCGCCGAGCTGGATCAGGTGGCGGTGGCGGGAGGACATGCGGCTAGTAGTTGGCGTAGATCGGGGTGAGCGAATCGAGCGGGTAGTTGAGGAGGATCAGCACCCACGCGAGGATGCCCAGCACGACGTAGATCAGGAGCTGGTGCTCGGTGACCCAGTCTGCCACCACCTTTGCGAATGCAGCCCAGCGCTCTTCCATCACTTCACCCTCCTCATGACACGTGGACGCCGACGAAGGACAGGACATACCGCGCCAGCACGCGGTTCGACGGCTGATTGGCGATCGCCGACATCAGGCTGACGAAGGTGAGCGTGATCACGATCCCGCCGACTCGGCGCACCACGTACGGCATCGGAATGGGCGGCCGCTTCTTCGTCCTGTACCACGCGGTCAGCGCCAGCGCGGTGCCGTGGCCCACGCCCCAGAAGAGATAGCCGACGGAGGTGCGGTGCCAGAGCCCGATCAGCGTGAACGTCACGATCAGCGACAGCCCGGCCTTGCCGGTGCGGCGCACCATCGGCTTGTACATGTACGCGGTGATGAACTTCGACAGCGAGAGATGCCAGCGCTGCCAGAAGTTCTGGATCGAGTGGGCGATCAGCGGGAACTTGAAGTTCTCGGTCAGATCAAGGTTGAACATCCATCCCGCACCGATCGCGATGTCCGTGAAGCCGGAGAAGTTGACGTACAGGTACGCGAACGAGAGGAAGGCGAAGAGGAGCGCCTGCACCGGGCCGTCCCAGCCCTTGTCGTACATCGCGTCCATCGGCGAACCGAGCAGCCAGACCGACGCCGTCGTCTTGATCCAGCCGCCGATGATGTACGCCTTGACGGCGCCCATGCCGATGCGGCCGATGCCCATCACCCAGCGCCGGATGTCCGGATCGCGCGACAGGGCGACATGGTCGAACTTCTGCGACGCGTCGATCGGCCCCATCGGGAAGGCCGGATAGAAGAGCGTCGTCGTGAGGACCTCGCGGAACGGCAGCGCGTCGAGCTTGAGGCCCTGCTTGATCGACGCGTAGAGCTTGAACGTGTAGAACGACATGCCGAGCGTCGTGAGCGACGTGAAGAGGACGCCGCGCGGCGAGCCGGAGGGGAACGGGATGAGATCGGCGAGCGGCGTGATCGCGTTGATCACCAGCGGCAGGACGATCAGCCAGGGCAGCCAGCCGTACCGCGGGTACCGCTTCGTCAGCCCGTACAGCAGCCATGCGAGCAGCGCGGTCGCGATGGCGAGGAAGAGCGTCGCCGGGCTGTAGATGTAGATCAGCACGCCCGACACCACCAGCAGGACGGCACGCCGCCCCTCGACCCACCCCTTCGGCAGAACCCAGTAGACGAGGCTCGCGAGGAACGTCGTCAGGACGAGGATCTGGAAGGTGGCGAGCACGTGGGGGTCAGTCGGTGATGCTCAGGAGACGCCAGCGGCGTCGAGGGTCAGGCAGTCGCCTGGACGACGATGTCGACGATCGAGCCGACGCGGAAGTCCTCGTACGTCTCGTCGATGGCCTCGAGCTTCTGGCCGAGATCGTTCTCGAGCTCGAAGAGGAACGTCATCGAGTCGAGCGAGTCGAGCAGTCCGTCGTCGACGAGGTTCGTCTCCTCGGTGATGTCGCCGTCGACCGAGCCGACGGTGGCGACGAGCGCCTTGGTGATCGCGGCAAGTGCCTCTTCGCGTGTCATGCGTCTCCTACGACGTGGTTGCTGGATTGTCTCACGCGCGCACCATGCATGAGAAGCAGATCTGGAACGGCGGCGGAGCGCCCGCTCCCTCGGTGTCGACCAGGCCGAGCGTCTGCAGGCGCCCATCGACGATGCGCTCGATCTTGGGCGTCAGCCGCAGCGTGCCGGCGGTCGGATATGTGGCGGTCAGCGGCAGGCGCGCACCCATCAGCGCGGTGAACCAGATGTCCACGACGTCCGCGCCCCGCGTGGCGTGCGCGGCCTTGACGAACTCGATCACCGCGACGAGATACGACTCGAACGACCCCGCGATGGCGAAGCTGCAGACCGCGTTGTGCTCCTCATCCACCTCGAGCCCGCTGGTCACCTTGGCGACGTCGTCGATGCGCGCGGCCGGAGGGCCGGCGACCTCGAAGAAGCGCACGGTCCGGCGCTCGCCATCGGCCTCGTACTGCGCACGGCCGATCTCGACGCCGTCGTCCTCGTCCGCCGGGTCGAGCGCGACGCGGACGAGCTGCTCCGTGATCTGGGTGAACTTGGCGGAGATGAGCAGCACGGGGACGTCGGACTCCGCCTGTACGAGTTCCCCCGTGCGCGAGAGGATCTGCGATCCCTGGATGTAGTCGCGCGTGCCGCGCAGACCCACGTCGAGCGTGTGCACCGTCATACGGCGGAGCCTAGCGAGGGAGCGGACCGCGAGCGCCTAGTCGGCCAGGCGGCGTGCCAGCGCGAGGAACGCGTCGGCGGGCGCCGACAGCGGCGTGTCGCGGCGATACACGGCGGCGACGGGACGACGCATCTGCGGCGTGTTGAGGAGGTGCAGCTCCACGAGCGTGCCGTCCTCCAGCCCCCAGGAGATCGCGGTGCGCGGCAGCAGCGCGATGCCCAGGCCCTCGGCGACCATCTGCGCAGCAGCCTCCGAGTTGTCCATCTCGAGCACGGCGCGCGGCTGCAGGCGGGCGCGCTGGAAGAGCGTGAGCGCGATGTCGGCGAAGGACGAACGGCGGTCGAACAGCACGAAGCGCTCGCCGGCCACCTGCTCGATGGTGACGGTGCCGCGCTGCGCGAGCCGGTGCTCGCGGGCGCAGACCAGGACGAGCTCGTCCTCGAAGACGCGCTCGGTGACGAGCTCGGGATGCGACAGCTCGCGGATCAGCGCGATCTGCACCTCGTCGCGCACGACCATGTCGAGCACCTCATCGGAGTGCCCGCCGCGAACGGAGAGCTCGATCAGCGGATTCTCGGACTCGAGCTCGCGCAGCAGCCCGGGCAGCAGGTACGTCGAGATCGCCGGGGGCGCACCGATCGTCAGCGCACCGGAGCCGGCGGCGGTCAGGTCGCCGACCAGGCGCGCGCCCTCGACGAACGTCTCGAGCGTGCGCTCGGCGTACGGGAGGAAGGCACGGCCGGCCGCAGTCAGGCGCATGCCCCGGCGCGAACGCAGGAACAGCGGCCCGCCGACCTCGCGTTCGAGGCGCTGCAGCCGCGCGGTCAAGGCCGGCTGGGTCAGGAACAGCTCGGCCGCGACGGGTCCGAGATTGCCCGTGCGCGCCACGCGGACGAAGGCCTCCAGCTGTCCCGAATCCATAGTGATCAATCATATCTATCGAAACACCCGTTGATTTCGATTCGACCTTATGGATCTCGGCGCGTACAGTCCCCAATCACATTCCGGACAGGCGTCCGTTACCGGAGGTTCACCCCCCATGAGCACTTCCCCCACCCGTGAACAGCAGATCGCTGACCTGGAAGAGGCCTGGAGCAGCGATCCGCGCTGGAGCAACATCGAGCGCGTCTACACCGCCGAAGAGGTCGTGTCGCTGCGCGGCTCGATCGTCCAGAAGCACACGCTCGCCGAGCGCGGCGCCGCGAAGCTCTGGGACCTCGTCAACAACGAGCACCACGTCCACGCCCTCGGCGCCCTGACCGGCGGCCAGGCCGTGCAGATGGTCAAGGCCGGCCTCAAGGCGATCTACCTGTCCGGCTGGCAGGTCGCCGCCGACGGCAACCTCGCCGCCGACGTCTACCCCGACCAGTCGCTGTATCCGGCCAACTCGGTGCCGGCGATGGTCCGCCGCCTCAACAACGCGCTGACGCGCGCCGACCAGATCACGTGGTCGGAGGGCGACGAGTCGATCGACTGGTTCGCGCCGATCGTCGCCGACGCCGAGGCCGGCTTCGGCGGATCGCTCAACGTCTACGAGCTGATGAAGGGCATGATCGAGGCCGGCGCCTCGGGCGTGCACTTCGAGGACCAGCTCGCGTCGGAGAAGAAGTGCGGCCATCTCGGCGGCAAGGTCCTGATCCCGACCAGCCAGTTCGTCCGCACGCTGTCGGCCGCCCGCCTCGCCGCCGACGTCGCCGATGTCCCCACGCTGATCGTGGCGCGCACGGACGCGCTCGCCGCGACGCTGATGACGTCCGACGTCGACGATCGCGACAAGGAGTTCTGCACCGGTGAGCGCACGCCGGAGGGCTACTTCTACGTGACCGGTGGCATCGACTCCGCCATCGCCCGCGGCCTGGCCTACGCGCCGTACGCCGATCTGATCTGGTGCGAGACCGGCACCCCGGACATCGACGAGGCGCGCAAGTTCGCCGAGGCGATCCACGCGGAGTTCCCGGGCAAGCTGCTGGCCTACAACTGCTCGCCGTCGTTCAACTGGAAGCGCGCCCTCTCCGATGAGGAGATCGCCAAGTTCCAGTACGAGCTCGGCGAGATGGGCTACAAGTTCCAGTTCATCACCCTCGCCGGCTTCCACGCGCTCAACGCGTCGATGTTCGAGCTCGCCAAGGGCTACGCCGAGAGCGGCATGACCGCCTACGTGGCCCTGCAGGAGAGCGAGTTCGGCATGGAAGACGACGGCTACACCGCGACGCGCCATCAGCGCGAGGTCGGTGCGGGCTACTTCGATCTCATCTCCACCATCGCGTCGGCTGGAGCCAGCTCCACCCTGGCCCTCAAGGGGTCCACGGAGGAAGAGCAGTTCCACTAGGCCGATCACCCCGGCGGGGATCACGGCGGCCTCGGCTGTCGTGATCCCCGCCGTCCCCACCTCAGGGACCTGGATCGCGAGATCCGGGTCCTTTCGCATTTCTGGACAATCTGGACCCGGGTCCAATTTGACCGTGTTCGTGCCAATTTGGATCCGGATCCAAATTGGTCGATTTCGTGCACGTTTGGATCCGGATCCA
>CAZPQP010000066.1:7666-9954 GCA_964588635.1 uncultured Bifidobacterium sp. | reverse complement strand
CCCGAGGTGCCGCGCGGCAACGCCGTCTGGAACATCCAGCACAGCGCACTGCTCGTGCACGCGCTGCATACCGGTTCGCTGGAAGACGTCTCCGCGGCGCTGACCGACCGCCTCCACCAGGATGCGCGCGAGCCGCTGATGCCGACCTTCGCCGCGCTGCGCAGCCGCGCCGCCGAACTCGGCGCCCTCGGCGTCACCCTCTCGGGCGCCGGCCCGTCGGTGCTGGTCTGGTGCAGCGCCGACGCCACCGATCAGGTCGC
Organism: uncultured Bifidobacterium sp.; assembly: GCA_964588635.1. GTDB lineage: Bacteria > Actinomycetota > Thermoleophilia > Gaiellales > F1-60-MAGs149 > F1-60-MAGs149. The sequence goes on along the minus strand of CAZPQP010000066.1, from coordinate 9,694 downwards.
GGGCGCCGTGCGCGGCATCGTCCCGACCGCCGCGGTCCACGGCGTGCAGCCCGAGGCCGTCGGCCTCAGCGTCGGCTAGATCGCGCGCCTAGCTGCAGACCGACGCGGCCTGCTCGATGCCCTGCGAGAACTGCTGGATGGCGTTGGCGACATCCGTGGTGAGGGCCTCGGCGCCCGCCGCCGTGGTCGGCACTGACGGATCCTTGCCGTCGAGCAGATCGGCAGTGCCCACGGCCTTCTGGACCGCCTGCTTGCACTCGCTGCTCGCGACGTCGTCGAGTGCGGCCAGGGCGGCGCCGATCGGCGCCCAGTTCGCCGCGATGCTCTGCAGCGCCTGCTTCGCGCAGGCCGACTGCGCCGCATCGCCCTTGGCGAGATTCGTGCAGTCCTGCAGCGCCAGCGCGAACTTCGCGCCCTGGTTCTCGAAGTCGGCCGTGGCGGACTTCACCTGCTCGTACGCGCCCGCCGCGTTGCGGGACGAGGTCTCGGAGCCACAGCCCGCCAGCACGGCGGCGACGAGGGCGAGCAGCAGTGGGGCGAGGCGAAGGCGAGTCATCACGCGCGGAGTCTAGTAGGCGACCACGCGGCTGCCGCCCTCGGCGGCGAGGCGCTGCTCCTCCGCGCGGTAGCTCGAGCGGACGAGAGGACCGGCGAAGACGCTGCCGAAGCCGAGCTCCATGCCGACCTCGCGGAAGCGGCGGAACGAGTCGAGCGGCACCCAGCGCTCCAGCGGCAGGTGCTTCTCCGTCGGCTGCAGGTACTGGCCGATCGTGACGACGTCGACGTCGTACGCGCGCAGATCGCGCAGCGTCTCGACCACCTCATCGTCGGTCTCGCCCATGCCGACGATGATGCCGCTCTTCGTGAGCAGCGGGCCGCGCTCGGGGAAGTGCTCGGACCACAGCTCCTTGGCCCGGCGGAGGATGTGCAGCGCGCGGTCGTAGTCGCCCTTGATGCGCACCTTCGGCTGGATGCGCCGGACCGTCTCGATGTTGTGGTTGTAGACGTGCGGCTCCGCCTCGAGGACCGTCAGCATGCCGCGATCCTCGTCGCCGAGGAAGTCGGGCACGAGCACCTCGACCTGCAGCTCGGGGTTGCGGCGGCGCAGCGCGCGGATCGTCTGCGCCCAGTGCGATGCCCCGAGATCCGGCAGGTCATCGCGATCGACGCTCGTGATCACGACGTGCTTGAGCCCCATGCGCTCGCAGGCCGCCGCGAGCTTCGCCGGCTCGAGCGGATCGACCTCCTCGCCGCGCTTGGCGCTGTTCACCGCGCAGTAGCGGCAGGCACGCGTGCAGGTGTCGCCGAGGATCTGGAACGTCGCGGTGCCGCGCCCCCAGCACTCGCCGATGTTCGGGCAGCCGGCCTCCTCGCACACCGTGGTGAGGCCGTTCTCGCGGACGATGCCGTTGAGCTCCTGGAAGCGGGAGCCGGGGCTCGCCGCGCGCACGCGCATCCAGTCGGGCCGGTTCTTCGCCTCCGGACCCCAGGGCACGCTAGGCCTCCCGGACCTCGAAGAGCACGCCATCTGGATCGGCGAGGCCCGTCACGCGCTTGCCATCCGGCAGCTCGTTGATGTCGTCGAGGAACGGCGCGTCGCGTTCCTGCAGCTCGGCGAGCATGGCGTCGAAGTCGTCCACCACGATCGTGATGTAGAGCCCGGCCTCGCCCAGCCACGCCTTGCCGAGCTTGCGGCGATTGGCCCCGCCCTCGACGACGAACTCGAGCTCGTCGCGGTGCGCGGTGAAGCCGACCTCCGTGACGTTGTCGATGCGGCAGCCGAGCTGCTGCTCGTAGAAGTGGCGCGAGCGCTCGAGATCGCTCGCGAAGATGGTGAAGCGGTAGCCGCGGATCACGACGGCAGAACCTCCCAGACGCGGTTGAAGCGCTCGCCGAGCCGCGTCAGCAGGAGCGGCTGCGCGTCGGCGCGGGTGATCGGGTGACCGGCCTCGAGCGAGGCCGTCGTGTAGCGCGTCTCCTGCAGGCCGCAGCCGACGAAGAGATCGAACGGCTCGAGGTCGCAGTCGA
>CAZPQP010000066.1:0-7566 GCA_964588635.1 uncultured Bifidobacterium sp. | reverse complement strand
TCGACGGCGACGGCCATGCCGAGGTTCACGTAGCGCTTGATGACGGCCTCGCCCTCCCGGACCTCGGCGTTCATCCAAGGCCAGAGCGCGAGCGCGTCGACGGTGGCCTTCATGATGAACGGCAGGAACGAGAGGTTCACGCCGTGCGTCGCCTTGAACTTGGGCTTGAGCTGGCTGCGGATCTCCGTGACGCGGCCGAGGTCGACCTCCCAGACCTGCGTGACGTGCGCGGCCGTGTCGATCGACTCGCGCATGTGCTTCGCCGTGACCTGGCGCACGCGGGAGAACGTGTAGATCTCCTCGCCGACGCCGGCGGTCGTGGGCTCCGCCGCAGCGGGTGCCGCAGGCGCAGCCGGCGCAGCGGGCGCGGCAGGTGCCGACGGTGCAGCGGGTGCGGCGGCGACCGGCGGTGCCGCGGCGACGGGCGGGGCCGGCGGGGCGACCGCCGTGGGCTCGGCCGAGGGCGCGGCCAGCGCGCCGCCCGAGGCCCGGGCGGCGAGATGGCTCTCGACGTCCTTCTTCGTGACGCGGCCTCCGCGGCCCGTGCCGACGATCTGCGAGATATCGAGCCCGTGCTCGGTCAGCATCCGCGCCACGACCGGCGAGACGAAGGCACGGCCCTCGGCGTCGCCGTCGGAAACGGCGGTCGGTGCAGGTGCCGCGGCAGCCGGAGCAGCGGCCACGGGTGCGGCCTCCGTCGGAGCAGGGGCGGCCGGCACCTCGGCGACGGGAGCCGGCGCCTCGGCCGCGGGTGCGGCCGCAGCCGGCGCAGCGGGCGTGGCCGAGAGATCGGTCGAGAGCACGGCGATCCGGGTCTCCACATCGACGGTCGTGCCCTCGGCGACGAGGATCTCGATCACCACGCCGGTGGCCGGCGACGGAACCTCCGTATCGACCTTGTCGGTCGAGATCTCGACGATCGTCTCGTCGGCCTGCACGGTGTCTCCAACCTGCTTGAGCCAACGCGAGATCGTTCCCTCGGTGACGCTGGACCCCATCTGGGGCATAACCACATCAATCGTGCTCGCGACCGCCATCGCAGGACCTCCGTCAGGGTCGAAGCGGCAAGTGCCTGTACCCTAGCGCCCCTTCGCCCCGACCGCCGAGTGCGGCCGAACCTCCGGCCTTGACGAATACTGAAGGCATGTCCGATGTCGCGCAGCTGCGAGGAGTCTCGAAGCGCTTCGGCGACTTCACCGCGCTCGACGCGATCGACCTGTCGGTCCCCGCGGGCGAGATCCGCGGCTTCCTCGGGCCCAACGGCGCCGGCAAGACGACGGCCATGCGCATCCTCGTCGGCCTGCTCCAGGCCGACACCGGCACGGTCGAGGTGCTCGGCGGCGATCCGTGGCGGAACCCCCACGTCCGCGCCGACCTCGGCTTCCTGCCGTCCGATCCGGGCCTGTACGGGCGCATGCGCGGCATCGAGCTGCTCGACCACTTCGCCGCGCTGTCGCGCCGCGAGCCGGTGCTGCGCGAGCGCGCCTGCGAGCTCCTGCGCATGGAGGACGCCGACTTGGCCCGGCCGGTGCGCACGTACTCGAAGGGCATGCGCCAGAAGATCGGCGTGCTCCAGGCCGTGCAGCACGACCCGGCGCTGCTGATCCTGGACGAGCCGGGCGAGGGCCTCGATCCGCTCGTGCTGGCCGGGCTCGTCGAGCTGCTGCGCGATCGCCGCGACGCCGGCCGCTCGATCCTGTTTTCCAGCCACGTCCTGGCCGAGGTCGCAGCGCTCTGCGATCGCGTCACGATGATCCGCAACGGCCGCATCATCGGCGAGGGGACGATCGCCGAGCTGTCGGACCAGCAGGGCCGCACGGTCGTCCTGCACCTGGCCGACGAGGACGCCGTGATCGACCTGCCGGGCTGCTCGCTCGTGGACCGGACCGGGACGCGCGTGACCCTCACGCACCACGGCGAGATCCGCCCGCTGCTGACGGCGCTGGCAGCGCTCGACCTGCACGACGTGCGCATCGAGGAGGTCTCGCTCGACACCGTGTTCATGGACTACTACCGCGACGAGGCACTGGCATGAGCGGCCCGTTGATCGCGCGCCTGATCCGCGAGCAGCGCGTGCGGCTGCCGCTCGAGGTGCTGCTGATCGCCGCCTGGGGCTTTCTGCTGGTCGCCGTCTTCGCGACGAGCGACGTGTTCACGAAGCAGCTGGAGGCACAGGCCAAGCAGTTCGGCGGGCTGCTCGACCTGGTCGGCCTCGACCCGCTGGCGCAGTGGGCGTCAGTCGGCTTCCAGCATCCGATCTTCCTGCTCGGCGGCGGGCTCTTCGCGGTGGGGCTCGGCGTGCGGGCGATCGCCGGGGAGCTCGAGGCGGGGTCGCTCGCGCTGTCGCTCTCGCGTCCGCTGGCGCGCCGGTCATGGTTCCTGTCGCACCTGGCGGTGCTCATCGTCGGCTGCCTGATCATCGGCGAGGCCTACGCGCTCGGCTGCCTGCTCGCGACGGTCTTCACGTCGCCGATGGGGCACCTCGAGGCCAGCTGGATGCTGCTCGCGGGCATCCAGGGCGGCCTCCTGCTGCTCGCGCTGGGCGGCATCGGCTTCGTCTTCAGCGCGTTCTCCTCGGAGCGCGGCCGCGCGCTGTCGTGGTCGGTCGGCGTGATCGTGATCCTGTACGCCGCGAGCTTCCTCCTGCCGCTGTGGGGGCCGACGGAGGAGCTGACGAAGATCACGCCGTTCGGCTGGTTCGATCCGGCGCCGCTGCTGCAGCGCGGCGAGGTCGCGTGGGGCGACTGGCTCGTGCTGGCGCTGTACGCCGCGGTGCCGCTCGGCGTGGCCGCCTGGCAGTTCGCGCGGCGCGATCTGGCCGGCGGTTAGGCGCTCAGCGCGGCTGGCGCGCGATGCGCGTGACCGGCTGGCGGCTGCGCGTGGCGTCGACGACGCGCACCGGACCGCGCCGCCCGCGCGGATGACCGGGACCCGGACGCCACGGCCGCGGCCGCAGGTTGCTGCCGCCACCGCCGCCGCCATCGGACTCCTCGACGTCGTCCTCGTCCTTGCCGAGCATCAGCCACGTCACGAAGCCGAACAGGCCGAGCCCGAGCAGCAGGTGCGCACCACCGAAGATCACGAAGAGCCAACCCATCCGACGCATCGTTGGCCGGGGACGTCCCGGAAGTCAAGGGGGGATCAAGTTCCGAATGGGGTCTGACCCCAATCGGAACTTGATCCGCGTACGCTGCCGTCATGGACAAGGACGACAAGCGCCGGGTCCTCGGCGACGCCATCATCCTCTGCGGCACCTGTGGCTTCGCCAAGCGCTACATGGAGCTCGAGGGGCCGCCCGATCTCGACACCTGCCCGGACTGCGGCAGCGCGATGATCAAGGACTGCCCCGCCTGCCACGCGCCGATGCGCTCGATCATGCAGGTCGACTGCCGCGTCTGCGGCGAGCCGATCCGCGAGGGCGAGCTGTTCGGCGTGCCGATCCGGCGCAAGGCCGAGCCCTCCGACAAGGGCCCCGTCCAGCTGCCGAGCGACGACTAGTCGGGGTTGACCTCACCCCGGCCGATGCGGCCGAGGGCGGACGAGTCCTCCTCGCCGTAGCCGGCCGCGATCAGCGCGTCCTGCCACTCGGCGATCAGCCGCGTCAGGCGCAGATCGAGACCGACCGTCTCGCCCTCGTAGATCGCGATGCCGAGATCCTTGCGGTGCAGCACCGTGCGAAAACCGGCCGGGTACTCGTGCGCGATGTACTTCGGCGAGCGCGTCCGCAGGATCCAGGAGTCCGCCGCGCCGCCGGACAGCGCCTCGACGAGCGCCTCCATCGGCAGGCCGGCCTTCTCGGCGTAGGCGAGGCCCTCGCCGACCGACGCGTACGTGCCGCTGATGATGATCTGGTTGACGGCCTTCGCCGCCTGCCCCGCACCCGTGGGCCCGAGGTGCGTGATCGTCTTGCAGAACGCCTCGAGGATCGGCTTCGCCGCGGCGAAGGCGGTCTCCGAGCCGCCGACGAAGGCGGTGCACACGCCGTTCTTCGCGCCCTCGGCACCGCCCGACAGCGGCGCGTCAACCACCTCGACGGCCTTCGCGGCGAGCGCCTCCTCGAGCGCCTTCTCCGCGCTCGGCGAGACGGTCGAGCAGTCCAGCAGGACCGCGCCATCGCGGATGCCCTCGATCACGCCGTGCTCGCCGAGGACGACCGCCGTGAGATCGGGCGAGTCGGACACGCACGTGACGACGACGTCGGCGTCGCGCGCGGCGTCGGCCGGCGAGTCGGCGCGGCGCGCACCGCGGGCAACCAGCTCGTCGCCCTTCGCCGCGGTGCGGTTCCAGACCGCGACCTCGTGGCCGGCGTCGAGCAGGTGCCCGGCCATCGGGCCGCCCATCGTGCCGAGGCCGATGCAGCCGACGCGGGCCATCAGCGGATCTCCGAGAAGTGGATCACGGTCACGGTGTCGTCCTCCCGGACGTCGCGGTTGTAGAGCTTGCGGAGGAAATCGACGAACTCGTCGAGCGTCCGCAGCGACGCGTTCTCGTGCTGCATCTCGCGCGGGGAGACGTCGCCGAGCGGCTTGACCTCGACCTTGTCGATGACGGCGTCGAAGACGCGCTCACGGGGACCGAAGCGCTGGCCCACGAGCACGGCCACGATCATGCCCTTCTCGTACTTGCCGCTCTTGTCGCCGAGACGGATCGTGACCGTCTTGCGACGGCTCTTGATCTGGTCGGCGACCAGCGGGGAGTAGAACATCAGCGCGATCATCGGACCTCCGGCCTTCCTGTCCCGGCATCCTATCGGGCGGGCGCCGGCGTCGCATTCCTGATCACGCGGTCAAGCGATCACTACACTGGCGCGGTGCGCCGCCTCTTCTTCGCCGTCTCGACGACGATGTTCGTCGATTCGCTGCTCTACCTGGCGATCGTGCCGCTGCTGCCGTGGTACGCCGACGAGTTCGGCCTCTCGAAGGTCGGCGCCGCCGTGCTGCTGGCGAGCTATCCCGTCGCCTTCCTGCTGACGACCACGCCGGCCGGCTGGCTGGCCGGGCGCTTCGGCCCCCGTCGCGTCGTGCTCGTCGGCACCACGTTCTTCCTCGCCGCGACCGCGCTGTTCGCGCTTGCGCAGACCGGCGAGCTGATCATCCTCGCGCGCCTGCTGCAAGGCGTCGGCGGCGGCGTCGGCTGGGCCGCGGCGATGGCGTGGCTGACCGGCAACGTCGCCCCCGACCGCCGGTCCCGCACGATCGGCGCGATCTCGGGCGTGCTGTCCGCCGGCGCCGTCGCCGGACCGGCACTCGGCGCGATCGCCGGCGCCACGTCGCCCCAGCTGGCCTTCGGCATCGCGGGTGCGATCGCCATCGTCGCGCTCGTCGCGACCATCCTCACGCCCGCCGGCGCCACGCTGCCCCGCGACCCGGCGCTCCACCGCACGCTCGGCCAGCTGCTCCGCCATCCGCTCGTGATCTGCGGCCTCTGCTTCGCACTTGCCGACGCGGGCGGCGTGGCCGCCGTCGACCTCCTCGCCACGCTCGCCCTCGGCGCCGCGGGCGTCGGCACGGCCACCATCGGCATCGCCATCGCCGCCGGTGCGGTCCTGGGCATCGGAGCGGGCATCGTGGCCGGGCGCATCGGCGAGCGGATCGGCTCGTTCCGGATCGCGCTGATCGGCGGCATCGGCCTCGGCGTGATGCCCTGGATCCTCGCCCTGCCGCTGCCCACGTGGATGATCCTCGCCGTGCTCGTGGCGATCGGCCCGTTCTTCCCGATCCTGATGACGGGGATCTTCCCGCTCATGACGAGCGCCGCCGACGATCTCGGGCTCTCGCACGGCACGGCCAATGCGCTCGTCAACATGATCTGGTCCGCCGGCTTCGCGATCGTGCCGCTGGTGATCGCGCCGATCGCGGAGAGCCTCGGCGACCCGGTCGCGTACGTCCTGTCGGGTTCGCTCGTCGCGGGCCTGCTCGTGCTCGCCACGGTGATGCGCTCCCGCGCGCGTCGTCTGTCACTGTCGCACTGAGCGACGCCGCGCCAATACCCTGACGCCATGCAGCGGATCCGCCTCGCCGTCGGCACGACGATGTTCATCGACGGGCTGCTGTACCTGGCGATCTTTCCGCTGCTGCCGATCTTCACCGAGCAGTACGACCTGTCCAAGCTCGATGCCGCGATCCTGCTCTCCGCGTACCAGGTCACCTTCGTCGTGATCGCGATTCCCGCTGGCTGGCTCGCCGGGCGCTTCGGCCCGCGTCACGTCGTGATCGCCGGACTCGCGTGCTTCGCCCTGGCTGCCGCGCTCTTCGCCGTCGCACCGACCTTCGGCGTGCTCGTCGCCGCGCGTGCCCTGCAGGGCATCGCGGGCGGCTGCGGCTGGTCGGCCGCCATGTCCTGGCTGACGGAGAACACCGAACGGGAGCACCGCTCGCGCACCGTCGGGCTGATGTCGGGACTCTCGGCGGCGGGCGCGGTCGGTGGACCTGTGATCGGCGCGCTCGCGGCGGCGACCAGCGTGCTGCTGGCCTTCACGCTCGTCGCCGTGATCGGCATCGGCGCGCTGATCCTCGCTTTGCTGGCTCCCGCCGGTCGGGTGCCCGCGCCCGGGCCGTCGATGGTCCGGACGCTGCGCGCCCTGCTCGGGCACCCGACGATGATCACGGCCGTGTGCTTCGCCTTCACCGTCTCGATCTGCTTCGCGACGGTCGACCTCCTCGCGGTGCTCGAGCTCGGCGCGCGCGGTGTCAGTGCGACCGCCCTCGGCCTGATCCTCTCCGCCGGGGCGCTCCTCGGCGTCGGCGTCGGGGCCCTCGCCGGGCGTCTCGGCGAGCGCATCGGCAGCTTCGGACTGTGCCTGGTGGGCGCCAGCGGGCTCGTCGCGCTGACCGCGCTGCTGGCGTTCCCGCTGCCCGTCTGGACGATCGCGGCGGGCATCATGGCGATCGGCCCGCTGTTCCCCCTGCTGATGACCGGCATCTACCCCCTCGTCGCCAGCACGTCGGACGATCTCGGCGTGCCCCACGGCACGGCCAACGGCGTGATCAACATCTTCTGGACGGGCGCCACGGCGGTGGTGCCGCTGGCAGCCGCCCAGATCGCCGATGCGTACGGTGACGCGGCGGCCTATTCCACCGCAGCCCTCCTGACGGTCCTGCTGATCGCAATCGCTGTAGTGATGCGGTCTCGCGCACGAAATCTGTCACTCTCGCACTGAGAGTGCCGGTTGTCGTTTGCGAACGTGAGGTAGGGTTCGTATAGTCCCGTCTGGCACTCACCGCGTGAGAGTGCCAACGGTTTTCATCCACTCAACCCTTGACCTTGGAGGTCAGCATGAACCTCAAGCCGCTTGGCGATCGCGTGATCGCCGAAGTGCAGGCGGAGGAGACGACGACGGCCAGCGGCATCGTCCTCCCCGAGACCGCGCAGGAGAAGCCCCAGCGCGCCAAGATCCTCGCCGTTGGCTCCGGCCACTACGAGTTCGGCCATCACGTGCCGCTCGAGGTCGAGGTCGGCGACGAGATCCTCTTCTCGAAGTACGGCGGCACCGAGGTCAAGGACGGCGGCAAGGACTACCTGATCCTGCGCGAGTCCGACATCCTCGCCGTCATCGGCAAGCCCGCC
>CAZPQP010000065.1:0-10010 GCA_964588635.1 uncultured Bifidobacterium sp. | reverse complement strand
CAAGAAGCGCGCCCGCTTCGAGAAGGCGTGGAAGCGCATCGAGGCCGCCGCCGAGTCGGGCGAGCCCGTCGACGGCACGGTCATCGAGGTCGTCAAGGGCGGCCTGATCATCGATCTCGGCGTGCGCGGCTTCCTGCCCGCCTCGCTGGTCGACATCCGCCGCGTCCAGGACCTCGAGGAGTTCCGCGGCCAGGAGCTGCGCTGCAAGGTGATCGAGCTGAACCGCTCGCGGAACAACGTCGTCCTCTCGCGTCGCGCGATGCTCGAGGAGGAGCGCCGTGAGGTCCGCCAGCGCATCCTCGACGATCTCGCCCCGGGCAAGACCGTCACGGGCGTCGTGTCGAACATCGTCGACTTCGGCGCGTTCGTCGACCTCGACGGCATCGACGGCCTGATCCACATCTCCGAGCTGTCCTGGAGCCACGTCAACCACCCGTCCGAGCTCCTCGAGATCGGCCAGGAGGTCGAGGTCAAGGTCCTCGACGTGGACCGCGACCGCCAGCGCATCTCGCTCGGCCTCAAGCAGACGCAGGCCGATCCGTGGCAGCGCGTGCTCGAGAGCTACCAGCAGGGCGACGTCGTGCACGGCCGTGCCACCAAGGTGGTCACGTTCGGCGCGTTCGTCGAGATCCTGCAGGGCGTCGAGGGCCTCGTGCACATCTCCGAGCTGGCCGAGCGCCACATCGAGAACCCGCGCGAGATCGTCTCGCAGAACGACCACGTGCTCGTGCGCATCATCGAGATCGATGCGGAGCGCCGTCGTCTCTCGCTGTCGATGAAGCAGGTCCTGCCGGGCGATCCGATCCTCCCGCCGATCAGCCTGATCCCGGGCGGCGATCCGTTCATCGATCCGAACGAGCCGATCAGTGAGCCGAGCGGCTCGCCGGATCTCGAGCTCGATCACGTCGAGGAGGGCGAGTACGACCTCGAGGGTCTGCTCCCGCCGGGCATGGCCGCCGAGCTCGCTGCCGCCGTCGCCGCCGAGCAGGCCAACAAGGCCGCAGCGGCTGCCGCCGAGGCGGAGGCCGTGCCGGCAGCCGAGGCCGAGGCCGAGGTCGTCGCCGAGGTCGAGGCGGAGGCCGCCGAGGCCGACGCGGACGCCACCGAGGCCTAGTCGGGGACGATGGCCGGTCAGCCGCTGCTGATCGGGGTCACCGGCGCCATCGGCGCGGGAAAATCGAGTGTGCTCCAGGCGTTCGCCCTGCGCGGCTGCGCCTGCCTGAGCGCCGACGCCGTCGTGCACACGCTCTATCACCAGAGCCGTGTGCGCGACGCCGTCGTCGGGCGCTTCGGCGAGCAGGTTCTCGACGAGCACGGCGAGGTCGACCGCGTGACGCTGGCCCGCCTCGTCTTCGGCGACCAGAACGCGCTGACGTGGCTCGAGCAGTACCTGCATCCGCTCGTGGAGGAGCACATGCGGACCTGGCTGGCGGAGGCGCAGCTGCGCGAGCCGGCGCCACCGCTCGTGGTCTACGAATCGCCGCTGCTGTTCGAGGCGGGGCTCCAGCACCGGTTCGACCGGACGCTCGTGGTGACGGCGGCGGACGACGTGCGGCGCTCGCGCATCGCCGGGCGCGGTGGGCTCGAGCGGCTCGCAGACCGCGAGTCCCGCATGTGGACGACCGAGCAGCGGCTCGCCGCCGCCGATGACGCGATCGACAACAGCGGGAGCCTCGCGGAGCTCCAGCACACGGTCGACGCGTACATCGAGCGATACGCTGGGGCGTGATGCGCCGTGCCCTCGGGTTCATCCTCCTCGCGATCCTCGCGCTCGGCGCCTTCGGCGTCTACGTCGTCCGGGCCGAGCCCGACTGGTACCTGCGGATGCGCTATCCGCTCCAGTACGAGACGATCATCGACGCGCACGCGGAGAACTACGGGCTCGAGCCGTCGCTGCTGGCGGCCGTGGTCTACAGCGAGTCGAAGTTCGATCCCAACGCGGAGTCGGCCGCCGGCGCGATCGGGCTGATGCAGCTGCTGCCGGAGACCGCACAGGGCATCGCCGATCACACCGGAGGCGGCAACTACACCGTTGCCGATCTCTACGACCCCGAGCTCAACATCCGGTACGGCGCCTGGTACCTGTCACGTCTGCGGGAGAAGTACCGCGACCATCCGCAGGCCCTGGACCTCGCCCTTGCCGCCTACAACGCCGGACAGGGCAATGTCGACCGCTGGGTGGCGGAGGCGCCGGCTGGCGCCGTCGTGCGGATCCCCTTCCGCGAGACCCGCGACTACCTCCAGCGCGTGCACCACGTCCAGGACATCTACCGCAGCGCCTACGGGCTACGCTGACGCCGTGCTGCTGCAACCGCGGGAACTCGATCGGCTGCTGCTTTTCCAGGCGGCGTCGCTGGCGCGTGCTCGCCGAGAGCGCGGCCTGCTGCTGAACGCGCCCGAGGCGATCGCGATCATCGCCGACACCGCCTGCGAGGCCGCGCGCGACGGCGCCACGCATGCCGAGGCGATCGCCGCCGCCAGGGCCGTGCTCGGGCCAGCCGACGTGCTGCCGGGCGTGCCGTCCCTGGTCGGCCACATCGAGGTCGAGGCGCTGTTCGGCGACGGCACGCGTCTCCTGCTGATCATCGAGCCGCTCGGACCGGGCGCACCCGACGGCCCGGGCTCGGTGCACGCAGCCGCCGTCGCCGTTGAGCCGGTGCCCGGCGTCTGCGAGCTCGTCGTGACGAGCACCGCACGGGTGCCGATCGCGATCACCAGCCATTGGCACTTCTTCGAGGCCAATCGCCTGCTCGAGTTCGACCGCGCGGCGGCGTGGGGGATGCGGCTCGCCATCCCCACCGGCAGCACGATCCGCTGGGCACCCGGCGAGACGCATACCGTCCCGCTGCGCCCGTTCGGCGGCCGGCGCATCGCCTACGGCTTCTCCGGCCTCGTCAACGGCCCACTCGACGCCCCCGGCGCGCGGGAGCAGGCGCTCACGCTGGCCGCAGAGCGCGGCTACCTCGGAGCCGGCGCATGAGCCTCGAGCCGCAGGCCCACGCGCGCGTCTACGGACCGACCGTCGGCGACCGCGTGCGGCTCGGCGACACGAGCCTCGTGATCGAGGTCGAGGCGGACGATCAGGAGCGCGGCAACGAGGTGCTCGGCGGGTTCGCGAAGACCGCCCGCGACGGCCTGATGGCGCAGGCCACGCTCGACGCCGTGGAGATCGCCGTCACGCAGGTGCTCGTGATCGATCCCGTCCTCGGCGTCCGCAAGACCGCCATCGGCATCACCGACGGCCGCATCGCGGCGATCGGACGCGCCGGCAACCCCGACATCATGGACGGCGTCGACGTGGTGCTCGGCACCGACACCGCGATCGTCTCCGGCGAGGGCCTGATCGCGACGGCGGGTTCGATCGACCCCCACGTGCATCTGCTGAGTCCGCGCATCACCGACCAGGCGCTCGCCGCCGGGTTCACGACGCTCGTCATCCAGGACTACGGTCCCGTCTGGAACCTCGGCACCAATCCCGCCTGGGCGCTGCAGCACGTCCACGCCGCCCTCGACCGCACACCGCTCAACACGCTGATGCTGGCCCGCGGCTCGTCCAGCCGCCCCGAGCCGCTCGAGCGCATGCTCGCCGCCGGCGCTGCGGGGCTCAAGATCCACGAGGACGTGGGGGCGAACGCGACTGCGCTCGACATGGCGCTGCGGGTGGCCGACGCGCATGACGTGCAGGTCTGCCTGCACACGGACGGCCTCAACGAGGGACTGCTGGTCGAGGACACGCTGCAGGTGATCGACGGCCGGACCATCCACGCGTACCACATCGAGGGCACCGGCGGCGGTCACGCCCCCGACGTGATGCGCATGGCCGGCGTGCCGAACATCCTGACGTCCTCGACGAATCCGACCTTCCCGTACGGCGTCAACACGGCCGCCGAGCACGCCGCGATGGTCGAGCTCGTGCACGTGCTGCGGGAGGATCTACCCGGCGACCACCAGCTGGCGCTCGACCGGGTGCGCACGGCGACGATGGCCGCCGAGGACGTGCTGCACGATCTCGGCCTGATCCACATGACCTCGTCGGACAGCCAGGGCATGGGGCGCATCGGCGAGACCCTGCGCCGGACGTTCCAACTGGCGAGCGTCATGAAGGACGCCCGCGGCGCGTCCGGCCCGCATGACAACGAGCGCGTCCTCCAGTACCTCGCGAAGACCACGATCAACCCGGCCATCGCACACGGGATGGCACACGAGGTCGGCTCGCTCGAGGTCGGGAAGCTGGCCGACATCGTCCTCTGGGAGCCCGGCTGGTTCGCGGTCAAGCCGTTCCTCGTGCTGAAGGCCGGCTTCCCGACGTGGGGCGCCGTGGGCGAGCCCAACGCCTCGACCGCGTTCTCCCAGCCGGTGCAGGTGGCCGCGCAGATCGGCGCCATGGGCACCGCGCCGGCCCGCCTCTCGATCGCCTTCACCAGCCAGAGCGCCGTGGACACCGGCGGGGCCGACGCCCTGCCCACCGGCAAGCGCCGCAGCGCCGTGCGCGGCAATCGAGCACTCAGCGCCGCCGATATGGTGCGCAACACCCGGCTCGCCGAGGTGCGCGTCGATCCCGCCACGCATGCCGTGACCGTGGACGGGGAGATCGTGCAGACTCCCCCCGTCAGAGCGGTTCCGCTCTCGGCGCTCCATCTCCTCGGCTGATGCCCACCGCACTCTGCGCACCCGACAAGCTCCGCGGCGCCCTCGACGCGCACGAGGCAGCCGCCGCCCTGGCGCAGGGAGCCCGCGACGCCGGCTGGGAGGCCATCGAGCATCCGCTGGCCGACGGCGGCGAGGGGACCTGCGATGCGATCGTGCGCGGCCGTGGCGGCGAGCGAATATCCGTGCAGACCCGTGATGCGATCGGCCGTCCCCGCAAGGCGCTCCTCGGCGTGCTGCCGGACGGCACGTGCGTGGTGGAGGGGGCGGAGGCCAATGGCCTCATGCACATCCCGCGCAACCGGCGCGACCCCATGCGCGCCACGAGCGCCGGCATCGCGCCCCTCGTGCTGGCCGCACTCGACCGCGGCGCGCCGAGGATCGTGATCGGGCTCGGCGGCTCCGCCACGACCGACGGCGGCCTGGGCCTGCTGATCGGCCTCGGGGTCCGGGCCTACGACGCGCAGGGCGCCATGGTCCGCGGCCGCGGCATGGACCTCCAGCACGTCGCCTCGATCGACCTGCAGGGGCTGGATCCACGCATCGCCGGCACGGAGCTGATCGTCGCCGTGGACGTCGAGAGCCCGCTGTCGGGCCCCCTCGGCGCCGCGTACGTCTTCGGGCCGCAGAAGGGCGCGACGCCGGAGCAGGTGGAGGTCCTCGATCGCGGACTCGCACGGCTGGAGGAGCTGTACGGCGATCGTGCGCGTCGGCCCGGTGCCGGCGCCGCCGGCGGCCTCGGTGCCGCCTGCTTCCTGCTGGGCGCAGAGCCGGTACCCGGTGCGGTGCTCGTCATGCGGGAGACCGGCTTCGACGCGCACCTCGCCCGCGCCGACATCGTCCTGACCGCCGAGGGCTCCGTCGATGCCCAGAGCGCCGCCGGCAAGACCGTCGCCCGCGTCGCGCAGGCGAGCCGTGCCGCCGGCACGCCGTGCGTGATCTTCGGCGGCCGGGTGGACGACGACGTGCAGGCGCTCTACGACCTCGGCGCGTCCGCCGTGCTGGGCATCGGCCGCGGCGCGCGTCCGATCCGCCAGGCGCTTCGCGAGAGCGCCCCGGATCTGCGCGCGGCCGCCCGCGCCATCTGCACCCTGTGCGGCTGAGCCGCTAGTCGGCGGCGTCGGGCTCGACCACGGCCAGTGCACGCCGGATCGGGCGGGGCAGGTTGAAGGAGACGTCCTCGTGGACCGTCTCGACCTCGGTCACCGACGTGATCGTATGGCGCTGCTCGAACCAGGCGATGACCCCGCGCACCAGACGCTCGGGCGCGGAGGCGCCGGAGGTGATGCCGATCCGGGAGCAGCCGTCGATCCAGGCCTCGTCGATCTCCGTCTCGTCCTCGATCAGGTGGCTCGCCGCGCCGGACTCCCGCGCCACCTCGACCAATCGACACGAATTCGAGGAGTTGGCCGACCCGATCACGAGGACCAGCTCGACGCTCTTGGCGAGCTCCTTGACCGCGGCCTGCCGATTGGAGGTCGCGTAGCAGATGTCCTCCTTCGTCGGGCTGTGGATCCAGGGATAGCGCGCCTTCAGCGCCGCGATGATGCCGCGCGTCTCGTCGACCGAGAGGGTCGTCTGCGTGAGGTAGGCGAGCGGCTGATCCTCGCCGAAGTCCGGCAGCCCGGCGACATCGTCCTCGGTCTCGACGAGCGTGATCGCATGCGGCGCCTCGCCCATCGTGCCGACGACCTCCTCGTGGCCCTCGTGCCCGATCAGCAGCATCTTGTAGCCGCGCGCGTCGTACCGCTTGGCCTCGCTATGGACCTTCGTGACGAGGGGGCAGGTGGCGTCGACGACGTCGAGGTCGCGCGCCTGCGCCTCCTCGTGCACGGTCGGCGCGACGCCGTGGGCGGAGAACACGACCGTGGCGCCGGAGGGGATCTCGCTCACGTCATCGACGAAGATCGCACCGCGGGTCTCCAGATCGCGCACGACGTGGATGTTGTGCACGATCTGCTTGCGCACGTAGACCGGCGCGCCCTGCAGCTCGAGCGCCCGCTCGACGGTCTCCACAGCGCGATCCACGCCGGCGCAGTAGCCGCGGGGAGCGGCGAGATGGAGCTCGAGTTCGGCCATGCCCACAGGATACCGACCGATCTATCGCAGGCCGCCGGGCGTTCAGCCGTACGATTGCGGCATGCGCTCCGTCCGCCGTCCCGCCCAGCTCGCCGTCGTGCTGCTCGTGCTGCTGATCGCCACGCAGCTCGTGTACCCGCAGGTGCCCGATTCCTGGACGATCCCGATGACGGCCCTGACGGTCCTGCTGTTCCTCGGCGCGTCCATCGCGGCCGCGTGGAACCGCTCGGGACCGCGCTACGCGCTCTGCCTCGCCGGCGTGGCCTTCCTGGTCGGGCTGCTGTCCGAGATCAGCGGCGTGCACACCGGCTTCCCCTTCAGCTCCTACGCGTACACCGACGCGCTCCAGCCGCAGCTGGCGGGCGTGCCCATCATCATCCCGCTGGCGTGGGCGATGATGGCCTACCCCGCCTGGCGCGTGGGCGAGCTGATCGGCAACACGCGCCTGACGCGCGCGCTCGTCGCAGCTGGCGCGCTGACGGCGTGGGATGTGGCGTTGGACCCGCAGATGGTCGGACTCGGGATCTGGGTCTGGCCGAACGGCGGGTTCTACGAGGGCATTCCGCTCGTCAACTTCCTCGGCTGGTTCGGGGTCGGATTCGTGCTGTTCGGCTGGTGGGCGCTCGTGGAGCGCGACCGGACGCATCCGGGTGATGACGTCCTCGCCGATCTGCTCGGCCCGGCGCTCTACGTCTGGACGTGGATCGGGGAGACCGTCGCCCACGCGCTGTTCTTCGAGGGCTACGTGGTCGCCACGGCCAGCTTCATCGCGATGGGCCTCTTCGCGGTGCCGGCGATCCTGCGCCTGCGCGTCGTGGAGCGCTGGCGATGACGCACGTCGTCGTGGTCGGCGCGGGCGTCGGCGGTCTTGGTGCCGCGGTGCGCCTCGTCGGGGCGGGCTGCCGCGTGACGGTGCTGGAGGCGGCCGCGACGATCGGCGGCAAGCTCAACATCGAGCACGCCGATGGGCACACGTTCGACACCGGCCCGTCGCTGATGACCATGCCGTTCACGCTGGCCGACACGCTGGCCGCCGCCGATGTCCGCCTCGAGGACGTGCTCGAGCTCCTGCCCGTCGAGCCGATCTGCCGCTACCGCTGGCAGGACGGCGCCCAGCTGGAGACATGGACGGACGACGACCGCACCGCGGCCGAGCTGGAGCGCTTCGAGCACGGTGCGGGGCAGGAGTGGCACGCGCTGCTCGCGCAGGGACGGCGCACCTGGGACATGTCGCTGCCGCTCTTCCTGTCCGAGCCGGTCGGCTCGTTCGTGGACATCGCCCGCCGCAGCGGCCGCCCGATCGACCCCCGGGACATCCAGGCCCACGTGACGCTGTCCCAGATCGCCCGACGCCGCTTCCGCGACCCGCGCCTGCAGCAGGTGATCGAGCGCTTCGCCACGTACGCGGGAGCCGATCCGGCGCGCGCGCCGGGCACCCTCTCCGTGATCCCGTACACCGAGACCGCGTTCGGCGCCTGGCACCCGCGGGGCGGCATGCACCGCATCGCCGAGGTGCTCCGGGACGCGATCGAGGTGCGTGGGGGCACCGTGCGCACCGACTCCCCGGTGGCCCGCATCACCGTGCGCGACGGCGCCGCCACGGGCGTCGAGCTGGCCGACGGCGAGCGCATCGAGGCGGACGCGGTGGTGTCGAACGTCGACGCCGCGCGCCTGTACGGCGAGCTGCTCGATGCGCCCCGCGAGGCGCGGCAGGTGGCGGCGGCCCCGCAGAGCGTCTCCGGCTTCGTGCTCATGCTCGCCGTCCGCGGACGCACCCCCGAGCTGGCGCACCACAACATCTGGTTCCCGCGGGACTACCGCGCCGAGTTCGCCGACGTCTTCGACGATCCTCAGCCGCCGCACGATCCCGCCATCTACCTGTGCAATCCGGCCGCCACCGACCCCTCGTGCGCGCCCGACGGCGACGAATCGTGGTTCGTGCTCGTCAACGCGCCGCGCCACGGTCCGGTCGACTGGGAGGTCGCAGGCGAGCGCTACCAGGAGCATCTGCTCGACCGCCTCGACGCGCTCGGCCTGCGGGCGCGGGAGCGGGCCAAGGCGATCATCCGGCGCACGCCCGCGGACCTCGAACGGCTCACCGGCGCCCCCGGCGGCGCCATCTACGGCACGGCCTCGATGGGACCGCGCTCCGCCTTCCTGCGTCCGCGCAACGAATCACCGGCGGCGCGGCGGCTCTACCTCGCAACCGGGAGCGCGCACCCCGGCGGCGGTGTGCCGCTGGTGCTCCTGTCCGGCAAGATCGCCGCGCAGCTGGTGCTGCGCGACTGCGGCTGAGCACGGCGCATCTGCGAAACACTGTCCGAGCACGTCCCCCCGCCACGCCCATGATCCGCTTCGCCGCCTTCGCCGACCGCTTCCGCTGGCCCGTCGTCGCGGCGTGGGTGATCGTGATCGCGCTCAGCGCCTACGCGAGCTCGGGGCTCAACGACCTCCTGTCGAACCGCTTCGACATCCCCGACACCGAGTCCACCGCCGTGCTCGAGGTGCTCCAGAAGGACTTCGGCCAGCGCGGTGACTCGACGTTCGTGCTCGTCGTGCAGGCGGACGACGGCGCCAAGGCGACGCCGGCGCTGGTCGAGGAGACCACCGCCGCCGCGCAGCGGGCCGCGGACGCACTCGGCTCGGCGACGGTCGGTCTCGTGCAGACCAGCGACGACCTCGCCTTCGCGTCGATCGGCACCACGCTCGAGCCCGGCGATGCGCAGGTGCGGGTGCCGGCGATGCGCGAGGCGATCGGCTCGGTCCCGGGCGCCACGACGTACCTGTCCGGGCAGACGGCGATCAACCGCGACCTGCAGCCGATCGTCAACGAGGACCTGATCCGCGGCGAGCTGATCGCCATCCCGATCGCGATCATCGTCCTGCTGTTCATCTTCGGCACCATCATCTCCACCTTCGTGCCGCTCGCCTTCGCGCTCGCGACGGTGCCCACGACGCTCGGCATCGTGTGGATCGCCGCGCACGAGATCGACATGGCGATCTACGTCACGAATCTCGTCACGCTGATCGGCATCGGCATCGCCATCGACTACTCCCTGCTCGTGGTGTACCGGTTCCGCGAGGAGATGCTCGCGATCCAGCGCCGCAAGCTCGGGGGCGCCGGCGATGCCCGCGCGGTCCGGCTGACCCGCGAGGAGGTGCGCGAGGCGCTCGATCCCACGATGGAGTACGCCGGACACGCCGTCGTGTTCTCCGGCCTGACCGTCGCCGTGGGCCTCGCCGGCCTGATCCTGCTGCCGCTGCCCTTCATCCGCTCGATGGGC